>CAZRFB010000023.1:0-22152 GCA_964599185.1 uncultured Rhodobacterales bacterium
GGTCATAGACCGTGGGGCCGCAGACATACATCCGCACGTTGTTCGGATCGAGCGGCGCAAATGGCCGCTTCTTGCGCGCCATGCTGTCGTAAAGCTGTATCGCCATGGGTCTCGCTCGCGGTTCTCGCCCGCGGCGGGCCTGACATATCCGGGTGTGGAACAGCCTGAGCGCGTCGCGGACTTTTGGGGTCAGCGGATAATCGACGTCCGACAGGTGGTCTGCGCGGTGCTCATGAGCCGCGTTATGCGCCAGCGGTCACGGCTTTTCAAGCAGCGGCATGAAAGCGGCCATCTCCGGGCCATGGTCGCGCCCGGTCAGCGCGCGGCGCAGCGGCTGGAACAGCGCGCGGCCCTTGCGCCCGGTCTGCGCCTTGAGCGCCCCGGTCCACTCGGCCCAGGTCGTCGGCCCCCACGGGCGCGGCGGCAGCGCGGCCAGCGCCTGCGCCACGAAATCGGCGTCCTCGGGATTGGCGCTATCCGGCGCAATCACCGGCGCGGCGCCCTGCGTGATCGCCCACCAGTCGGCGGCGTCCTCCAGCCGGTCGAGGTTGGGCCGCACCGCCGCCCAGAACGGCGCCGCCTTCGGCCCGGCGATCCCGAAGCCCGCCAGCCTGTCGGCGACCTGCGCGAAGTCCAGCCCGCGCAGCACCTGCGCGCTCAGCCGCATCAACTGTTCGGGGTCGAACGCCACCGGCGCGGCGCCGAAGTCGGCCAGCGCGAAGCCTTCGGCGGCCTCGGCGAGGCTGGCCACCGGCGCCACGTCCTTTGACGACCCCAGCCGCGCCAGCAGCGCGACCAGCGCCTGCGGCTCGACGCCCTGCGCCCGCACATCCGCCAGCGACAGCGCCCCCTCGCGTTTCGACAGCGCCGCCCCGCCCGGCCCGGTCAACAGCGAATGGTGGGCGAATCGCGGCGGCGCGGCGCCCAGCGCGGCGAAGATCTGGATCTGCGCGGCGGTGTTGGTCACATGATCGGCGCCGCGCACCACGTCGGTCACGCCCATCTCGGCGTCGTCCACCACCGAGGCCAGCGTGTAGAGCACCGTCCCATCCTCGCGGATCAGCACCGGGTCCGACACCGCCCCCGCCGCCACATGCTGCGGCCCCAGGATGCCGTCGTCCCAGGCGATTTCCCGATCCTCCAGCCGGAACCGCCAATGCGCCCTGCGCCCCTCGGCCTCCAGCGCCGCGCGCGCGGTGGCGTCCAGCGCCAGCGCCGCGCGGTCATAGACCGGCGGGCGGCCCTGAAGCCGCTGGGCGCGACGGCGGAAGTCAAGCTCCGCCGCCGTCTCGTAGCAGGGATAAAGCCGCCCCGCCGCGCGCAGCGCGTCGGCGCGCGCGGCGTAGCGGTCGAGCCGGTCGCTCTGGCGCGCCTCGCCATCCCATCTCAGCCCCACCCAGGCCAGATCGCGCCGGATCGCCTCAGTGAAGCGTTCTTCGCTACGCCCGGCGTCGGTGTCGTCCAGCCGCAGGATGAAGCGTCCGCCGCCGCGCAGCGCCAGCAGCGCGTTGAACAGCGCGGTGCGCAGGTTGCCCATGTGCAACAGGCCGGTCGGCGAGGGCGCGAAACGGGTGACGATCATCGCTTGCTCCTGAGATATCGCATGAGGTATCGCCCGCAAACGGCCGCGCGCGCAAGGTGGGCCTCGATGCGTCAATTGCCGCTTGTTATTATACGATGCGTCAAGATATTGGGCTAAGCCTCAGCGTATGCTGGGTTGCGCACCACGCCGCCCCTGTGGAGGATCATCCTTACCCATGTCGGCCCTGTTCGCCCGCCTCGCCGCTCTGGCCGCCGTTGCGCTGGCCGCGCTCGCCGCCGTGGGGCAGGAGCCGGGCGCCGTGGCGGTGAAGGAATACGACACCGGCGGCGTCTATGAGGGCGAGTTCCGCGACGGCAAGCAGCACGGGATAGGCACGTTCCGCCTGCCCGGCGGTTATGAATACACCGGCGAGTGGATCGACGGGCGGATCGAGGGCCAGGGCGTCGCGCGCTATCCCAACGGCTCGGTCTATGAGGGCGGCTTCGTCAACGGTGCGCCACACGGGCGGGGGCGGATCGTCTATGCCGACGGCGGCTCCTACGAAGGCGACTGGGACAAGGGTCTGATGTCGGGCCAGGGCCGCGCCGAACAGGCCGACGGCATGGTGTATGAGGGCGGCTTCAAGGACGGCGCGTTCCACGGCGAGGGCGTGATGACGCGGCCCAACGGCTATCGCTACGCCGGCGCCTGGGCCGACAACGCGCCGCACGGCGCGGGCGAGGTCAGCTATCCAGACGGCTCGGTGTACAAGGGCGACTTCGTCAACGGCGTGCGCCATGGCGAGGGCGCGATCATGCTGGCCGACGGCTTTCGCTATGCGGGCGCCTGGCTCGACGGCGCCATGACCGGCAGGGGCGTTGCGACCTATCCCAACGGCGACGTCTATGAAGGCGATGTCAGGGACGGGTTGCGGGAGGGCGAGGGCCGGGTGCGCTACGCCAGCGGCGACAGCTATGAGGGCGCGTTCAGCGCCGGGCGCCGTCACGGCAAGGGCGCTTTCGTCGCCAAGGACGGCTATGTCTATGAGGGCGACTGGGTCGAGGGCGTGATCGTCGGCGAGGGCGTGGCGCGCTATCCCAACGGCGCGGTCTACGCGGGCGCCTTCGCCGACGGCCTGCCGCATGGCGGGGGGCGCATCGACTACGCCGACGGCGGCAGCTATGAGGGCGCCTGGGCGCAGGGCGTGATCGAGGGCGAGGGCGTGGCGGTCGCCGCCGACGGCCTGCGCTATGCGGGCGCGTTCAAGGCCGGGCAGCGCGAGGGCGAAGGCGCGCTCAGCAGCCCGGACGGCTATGAGTATGTCGGCGTCTGGCAGGCCGGTCAGCCGCACGGGCGCGGCGTGGCGCGCTACGCCGATGGCGGCGTCTATGACGGCGCCTTTGTCGAAGGCCAGCGGCAGGGCGCGGGAAAGCTGATCCTGCCCGACGGCTTTGAATACGACGGCCAGTGGCGCGCGGGCGAGATCGAGGGCGAGGGCGTCGCGCGCTATCCCAACGGCGATGTCTATGAGGGTGCGTTCCGCGCCGGGCAGCGCCATGGCTATGGCGTGATGCGCTACGCCAGCGGCGCGGAATACGCGGGATATTGGGTGAACGGCCAGCGCGGCGCGGCGCCTGCGGCGCAATAGGCGGCGGCTTTTTTCGGCCGCGGTTTTACGGCGCCGGTTTTTGTGGCGGGCGGCGCTGCTTTCGTGCAATCGTCGCGCAAAGACCAAGAAACGCCAAAAAGGAAACGCCGATGCGCCGCGCCCTGCTCGCCCTCTGTCTCGCCGCCCTCCCCGCAACCGGCTTCGCGCAAGCGGCGTGGCCGTCGATCAGGGCCGATCTCTACGCCGCGCGCAGCGTCGAGCCCGGCGCGGGGCTGGTGACGCTGAGCGCGCCGGACCGCGCCGCCGACGACCGCGCCGTGCCGATGCGCATCGAGGCGCGCCTGCCCTTCGGCGCCGTGATCACGCGCATGACGCTGGTGATCGACGAGAACCCGATGCCGGTCTCCGCCGTGGTGGACTTCATCGAGCCGACCCGCGCGGCGGCGTTCGACTTCACCATGCGGCTGAACGGCCCCTCGCCGGTGCGCGCCATCATCGAGGCCGACGACGGGCGGCTCTACATGGCTGAGACCATGGTCAAGACCTCTGGCCTCGGCGCCTGCGCCGCGCCGCCGGTGACCAACGCGACGGCGGCGCTGGCGACGCTTGGCCAGATGGCGCTGAGCGCCGACGCGGCGGGCGCCCCGGACCCCGACCGGGTGCGGCTCAGCATCAGCCACCCCAGCTATTCCGGCTTGCAGATGGATCAGATCACGCTGCTCTATCGCCCGGCGCGCTTCATCGAGACGCTGGAGGTCTGGGCCGACGAGACGCCGCTGTTCACCGTGACCGGCTCGATCTCGCTGAGCGAGAACCCGCAGATCGCCTTCGACCGCCCCCACGCCGCGCAGGCGCTGCGGGTGCGGCTGACCGACACCGACGGCGCCGTGTTCGAGCGGCGGTTCGGCCTCGGCGCCAGCTGAGCGCCCCCGGCGCCTGGTGCAGCCGCGCCCCCGGCGCTTAGTGCAGCCGCGCGCCCAGCGGCGCTTCGGCGTCGGGCGCGACCAGCATCACCGCGCCCGCCGCATCCGCCACCCCCAGCGTCAGCACTTCGGAGATGAACGGCCCGATCTGGCGCGGTGGGAAATTCACCACCGCCAGCACCTGCCGCCCCACCAGCGCTTCGGGCGTGTAATGCGCGACGATCTGGGCTGAGGACCGCTTCACCCCGATCTCCGGCCCGAAGTCGATCATCAGCTTCAGCGCGGGCTTGCGCGCCTGCGGAAACGGCTGGGCGTCGATCACGCGGCCCACCCGGATGTCGATCTTCAGGAAGTCGTCAAATGTGGCCATGCCCGCCAGCGCCTCCGCAAGACAGCCGCGAGGGGGCGCGACGGCGGCGGGCTTGTCAAGCGCGCAAAGGAAACCCGCGCGCCATTGCTGGCGCGCGGGTTCCCTCAGTCCCTCGTATTTCTTGGGCGTCAGGCCTTGGGGGCCAGCGCCTGCAGCTCGGCCAGGCTCTCCTTGACCCGCGCGGAGACGATCGCGAACGCCTCCTCGTTGGCCTTCTTGGCGGCTTCGGCCAGCTCGGTCATGTTGGCGAGCGCCTTCTCGAAGGCGACCTTGTAGAGGTCGGCCTGCTTGGTGGCGCTGTCGGGGCCAAGGTTTTCGCCCATCGAGGCGATCTGCGCCTGCGCGGCGCTCATCGTCTCCTCGAAGATCGCCATCTGCTTCTTGTAGAAGTCCTGATAGCCGGCGGCGGCGGCGCGGTTCGCGGCGACCAGCGCCTCGACGTTCTTCTTCTGGGTGTCCATCATCGCGGTCATGTCGAAGCCCGGCATCTTCATGCCTTCGAACATCTTGTTGAGGTCGGGGGCCTTGAACATCTCGGCCAGCTTGTCGGCGTCAAAGGCGAACGGGTTCTTGGTAGCCATGTCGCATCTCCTGTTTCAGATCAGGGCCGCACGACTTTCCGCGCCGCCTCAGGTCGTGAACACCATATGCTGCACTGCAACATAAAATGCAAGGGGTCACGCGCCGGTTGTCCTGACGAATGTCCGCGCGCCTAACCGGCGAGCGCCCGGCTGCGCGCCGCCGCCGCCGCGACGGCGCGGCGCATCAGCGGCGCAAGGCCCTCCGCCTCGTCCATCAGCACCGCCAGCGCGGCGGCGGTGGTGCCGCCGGGGCTGGTGACGTTGCGCCGCAGGGTCGCGGCGTCCTCGGCGCTTTGGTGCGCCAGCTCTCCCGCCCCGCAGACCGTGGCGCGCGCCAGCCGCATCGCGAGATCGGGCGCCAGCCCCTCCGCAGCGCCAGCCGCCGCCAGCGCCTCGATCAGGTGGAACACATAGGCCGGGCCGCTGCCCGAGACCGCCGTCACCGCGTCGATCTGGTCCTCGCGCGCAAGCCGCACCGTCTGCCCAACCGCCGCCAGCAGCGCCTCGGCCAGCGGCAGAAACGCCTGGCCGGGCGCGTTGGCGACCAGCGCCGAAATGCCGCGCCCCACGGCGGCGGGGGTGTTCGGCATCGCGCGCACGATGGCGGCGGCGGGGCCGAAAGCCGATTCGAAGAATGCGATCGGCGTGCCTGCGGCGATCGACAGCATCAGCGTCGCCGCACCGGCCAGCGGCGCCACGGTCGGCGCCGCCGCGGCCATCATCTGCGGCTTGACGGCGATCACCACCGCCGCCGCCGAGGCGGGCGGCGCGACGCCCACATGCACGCCCCGCGCCGCGAAAGCCTCTGTCTGCGCCGAGGGGTGCGGCTCGATCACATGGACCGCCGACGGCGGCACGCCCGCCGCCAGCCATCCCTCCAGCATCGCGCCGCCCATCTTGCCGCAGCCCAGCAGCACAAGGCCGCCCTGCGCCAGCGGCTCAAGCCCTTTGGTCATCGCGCCCTCGCACCCGTTGGTTCAGGCGCGACCATAGGCCTCCGCGATCGCCACGCCCAGCGCCGCCTTCGGCGTCTCGCCGCCCCAGGCGACAAGCTGGAAGGCGGGATAGAACCGCTCGCAGGCCTCCACGGCGCCGCGCAGCATCGCGTCGATCTGCCCGCCGGTCGCCGCCGCGCCGCCCGCCAGCGTCAGGCCATAGCGATAGACCATCAGCCCCTGCGCCTGCCAGCGGGTGAAGCAGCCAGTCCAGCACAGGTCGTTGGCCAGATCGACCATCACCGCCACCGCGTCGGCGCGGTCCTCTGGCGGCGCCATCTCGAAGGTGCAGAGCAGCCGCAGCGTCTCGTCATGCGCCGACCACGACAGCGAGATCGAATAGGTGCGCCACTGGCCTTCGACCGCCATGGCGATCTGGTCGTCGCCGATACGGTCGAAATCCCAGTCACGGTGTTCGGCGAGCGATTCCACGATGTCGATGGGGTGGATGTCGTCGCTGACGAAGTCGTGCTCAACGGCTGTCATGCCGCGCGCTCCTGTGAAGGTTGCGCCCTGGCGGCGGGGCTGCCGCAAGGTGCGGTGCTCAGTGCCTATGGATGGAGAGTCTTTCCGCTCTCTACACGAGATATGGTGGCGCCGAAAACCGCTCGACGCAAACACCAAATCACGCGCCTTTGCTTTATCCTGTGCGTCGCTCCTTTACCCATCGTAAAAGGGGCGAAAGGATACTAGGCCTCCCAAAGGGGAGTCACCGCATGCACCTCGAAGAGGTCATCGCCTTCATCGCCAACCACATCGACGACAGCGTGATGGTCTGCGACAGCGTGCTTGCGCCGCCGGGCCCGCGCATCCTGTGGTGCAACCCGGCTTTCACCGCGATGACCGGCTACACGCTCGACGAGGTGCGGGGGCGGTCGCCGCGCCTGTTGCAGGGGCCGGACACCGACCGGGCGGCGCTCGAAGCCATAAGCGAAGCCCTGAGGCAGGGCGCGCCTGTGCGTCAGGATGTGCTCAACCACGCCAAATCCGGCGCGCCGATGTGGATCGACCTCGGCATCAAACCGGTGCGCGACGAGACCGGGCGCGTGGCGTTCTTCGTGGCGCTGCAACGCGACGTGACCGCGCGCAAGCGCCACGAACTCGACCACAAGACGGCGCTGGAGAGCCTCAGGAAGCATATCGCGACCGAGGCGACGCTGAACGCGCGCATCACCAGCCTCGCGCAGAACGCGCCCGGCGCGCTTTATCAGATCAGGGTCGAGCCTTCCGGGCGGCGGCGCCTGACCTTCCACACCCGCCAGCTCACCGAGCTGTTCGGCGTCGATGAAATCCCGCCCGGCGGCGATCCGGCGCCGCTCTACGCCCACATCGAGCCGGAGGATTTTCACCGCGCCTTCGGCGCCGCCAGGGCGTCATCGGCCTCGCTCACGCCGTTTCGCGCCGAGTATCGCGTCAATCATCCGGTGAGGGGCCGCCGCTGGCTGGCCACCGCCGCCACCCCGCGCCGCGAGGCCGACGGCGCCATCGTGTTCGACGGCCACGTGACCGACATCAGCGAAAAGATGCGCGCGCTGGAGGACGCCACCGCCGCGCGCGCCGCCGCCGAAGCGGCGAACCTCGCCAAGACGCGGTTTCTCGCCAACATGAGCCACGAGATCCGCACGCCGCTCAACGGCATCCTGGGCATGGCCGCGCTGCTGGAGCGCGCCGGCCTGACGCCGCCGCAGCAGCGCATGGTGCGCACCATCCTCGCCTCGGGGCGGGAGCTGCTGGCGGTGATGAGCGAGGTGCTGGAGCTGTCATGCCTGGAGGACGGCCCGGTGACGGTGGAGCGCGCCCCCTTCACCCTGCGCGACGTGCTGAAGCGGGTGGCGCGCGTCCAGCGGCCCAAGGCTGCGGCGAAGGGGCTGTCGTTCGGCGTGTCGTTCGGCGCGGACGCGGCGGAAAGCCGTATCGGCGACGCGCAGCGCATCGCCCAAGTGCTGCACCATCTGGTGGACAACGCCATCAAGTTCACCGCTGCGGGCGCGGTGCGCGTGGATGTCGTGACCACGCCAAGCGGGGAAGATGTGGCGATTTCGGTGAGCGACACCGGCGTCGGCATCGACGCCGGGCATCAGGCGCAGATCTTCGAGGACTTCACCCAGATCGACGACGGCGACACCCGCCGTTTCGGCGGCGCGGGCCTTGGCCTGTCGATCAGCCGCCGTTTGGCGGCGGCGATGGGCGGCGCGATCAGCGTGCAGAGCGCGCCCGGCGCGGGCGCAAGCTTCTCCCTTCGCCTGCCGTTGCCGCCAGCGGCGCAGGCGGCCTGACCGGAACACCCGGCGCAGGCCGCCTGAAACAAGCGGTCAGGCCCGCGCCGGCTTCAGCCCTTCGCCGCCAGCGCCGCCTCCAGCGCGACCAGCCGCGCGGCAAGCGCCTCGTTCTCCTCACGCGCCTTCTGCGCCATGTCGCGCACCGCCTCGAACTCCTCGCGCGTCACCAGCTGGCTGTCGGCGAGAAAGCGCTCGACGCGCGCGCGCATCATCGTCTGCGCCTCATCGCGCATCCCCTGCGCGACGCCGGCCGCGTTGGTCATCAGTTGCGAGAGATCGTCCAACAGCGTGCTGCGGGTCTGCATGGCGACAAAGCCTCCTTGATGCGTCGGCCCCGGTATATGCCTCTCGCGCCCCGCGCGGCAATGCGGCGGGCTTGACGCGAATCCTGCGGGGCCGGACACCTGCGCCTGACGCTTGCGGAGGCCATGATGCTCGCCCTGCCCTTTCCCGCCATCGACCCGGCGCTGTTCACGCTCGACCTCGGCGTGATCCAGTTCTCGCTGCGCTGGTATGCGCTGGCCTATATCGCGGGTCTGGGCCTTGGCTGGTGGATCGTGACGCAGGCGATGCGGCGGCCCGCGCTGTGGCCGCAGGCGACGCCGCCGATGCGGCCCGCGCAGGCGGAGGATCTGCTGACATGGATGGCGCTGGGCGTGATCCTTGGCGGGCGGCTGGGGTTCGTGCTGTTCTACCAGCCGGGCTATTACGCCGCCAATCCGGTCGAGGCGCTGATGGTCTGGCGCGGCGGCATGAGCTTTCATGGCGGTTTTCTGGGCGTCGTGGTCGCGGTGATCCTGTGGAGCCGCCGCAACGCCGCGCCGCTGCTGAGCGTGGCCGACGCCGTGGCGCTGGCCACGCCCACCGGCCTGTTGCTGGGGCGGCTGGCCAATTTCATCAACGGTGAGCTTTGGGGCCGCGTCAGCGACGCGCCTTGGGCGATGGTGTTTCCCGGCGCGGGCGATGCGCCGCGCCACCCCAGCCAGCTTTATGAGGCCGCGCTGGAGGGGCTGCTGCTGCTGGCCGTGCTGGCGCATCTGGCCCTGCGCAGCGGCTGGCTGAAGCGGCCCGGCGCGATCACCGGCGCGTTCCTGCTCGGCTATGGGCTGGCGCGCGCCTTCGTCGAGACCTTCCGGCAGGCCGACGCGCAGTTTGTTGCGCCCGACAACCCGCATGGCCAGGTGCTGCGGCTGGGCGCCGGGCCGGAGGCGCTGGGCCTGACCATGGGGCAGCTTCTCAGCCTGCCGATGGCGCTGGCCGGGCTTGCGCTGATGCTGTGGGCGCTGCGGGCCGCGCGGCCCGCCGCCGCGCCGTGACCCGGCTTATCGACACCCTCCGCGCCGAGATCGCCGCCGACGGCCCGATCAGCGTGGCGCGCTACATGAGCCTGTGTCTCACCCACCCCCGCCACGGCTATTACGTCACCCGCGACCCGCTGGGCGCGGACGGCGATTTCACCACCGCGCCCGAGATCAGCCAGATGTTCGGCGAATTGCTGGGCCTGTGGGCGGCGCAGGTGTGGCTCGACCTCGGCCGCCCCGCGCCGTTTCGGCTGGTGGAATTGGGGCCGGGGCGCGGCGTGCTGATGGCCGACGCGCTGCGCGCGGCGCGCGCGGCGCCGGGGTTCGCGCAAGCGGCGCAGGTCTGGCTGGTCGAGATCAGCCCCGCCCTGCGCGCGCAGCAGGCGGCGCGGGTTCCCGGCGCGGCCTGGGCGGCGCAGCTGGCGGAAGTGCCGCCGGGGCCGATGATCCTGCTGGCCAACGAGTTCTTCGACGCGCTGCCGATCCGCCAGTTCGTGCGCGGCGGCGGCGTCTGGCGCGAGCGGCTGGTGGGGCTGGACGGCGGAGCCTTACGCTGGGGTCTCGGCCCGCCGCTGTCCCACGGGCTGCCGCCCGACGCGCCCGACGGCGCCGTGCTGGAGATATGCCCCGAGGCGCAGGCCGCGGCGCGCATGATCGGCGCCCGGCTGGCGCGGGACGCGGGCGCCGCGCTGATCGTGGATTATGGCGCCGAACCGCCCGCTGCGGGCGGCGGCGACACGCTTCAGGCGGTGGCGCGCCACGCCTTCGTTGACCCGCTCGGCAATCCCGGCGGCGCCGATCTGACCGCGCATGTCGATTTCACCGCGCTGGCGGGCGCCGTGCGCGCGGGCGGCGCGGGCGTGGCGCCGCTGCTGCCGCAAGGCGCGCTGCTGGAGCGCCTCGGACTTTCCGCGCGCTCGGAAGCGTTGACGCGCGCCCGCCCCGACCGCGCAGATGAGATCGCGGCGCAGGCCCGGCGCTTGACCGACCCGGCGCAGATGGGGACGCTGTTCAACGCGCTGGCGGCGGCGGGGCCGCGCCAGCCGCCGCTGCCCGGTTTCGGAGAGACGAGATGACCGCTCCAGACAGGACTGCTCCCGACAGGACTGTTCCCGACAGGACTGCGCTCGACGTGATCACGGCGGACGCGCTGAAGGGCGTGCCGCACGGCTTTTTCGCCCGGCGCGGCGGCGTCTCGACCGGGATCTACGCCGGGCTGAACTGCGGCCCCGGCTCACGCGACGACGCGGGCGCGGTGGCGCAGAACCGCGCACGGATCGCCGCGCACCTGGGCGTCGATCCCGACCGGCTGCTGAGCCTGCATCAGGTCCACAGCCCGCGCGCGCTGATCTTCGATGCGCCATGGAGCGGCCCGCGCCCGCAGGCCGACGCCGCCGTGACCGCGACGCCGGGCCTCGCGGTCTGCGCGCTGGCGGCGGATTGCGCCCCGGTGCTGCTGGCCGACACTGAGGCGGGCGTGGTCGCCGCCGCGCACGCAGGCTGGCGCGGCGCGCTGGAGGGGGTGATCGGCGCGACGGTGGCGGCGATGGTGGCGCAGGGCGCGCGGCGCGACCGCATCGCCGCCGCCGTCGGCCCCTGCATCAGCCAGCGCGCCTATGAGGTAGGCCCCGAGTTCGTCGAGCGGTTCCTCGACGAGGACGCGGATCACAGCCGGTATTTCGCGGGCGGCGCGGGCGACCGGGCGCAATTCGACCTGCCCGGCTTCTGCCTCGGCCGCCTGCGGGCGGCGGGCGTGGAGACCTGCGCCTGGACCGGCCATTGCACCTACGCCGACCCGGCGCGCTTTTTCAGCTATCGCCGCGCCACCCATGCGGGCGAGGCCGACTATGGCCGGATGCTCTCCGCCATACGCGCGCCGTCGATTTGACATCGGCGCTTCATGGCGACAGCTTATGCTAAGGGTTCACGCGCCGTCGCGCACCGTCAGGAGTGTTTGCCCGTGCCGCATATCGTCCACGCCTTCGACACCGATCTTGAACTTCTCTCCGCAAAAATCTCCGAGATGGGCGGGCTGGCGGAGGAGCTTCTGGCCCACGCGCTCGAAGCCGTGCAGCGCCGCGACAGCGAGTTGGCCAAGCAGGTTGTGGAGCGCGACAAGGCGCTCGACCGCATGGAGGCGGAGCTTGAGCAGCACGCCATCAAGACCCTGCTGATCCGTCAGCCCATGGCGCTCGACCTGCGGGAGACCATCGCGGCGCTGAAGGTCGCCTCGACGCTGGAGCGCATCGGCGATCTGTCCAAGAACATCGCGCGCCGCTCGCAATATCTCACCCGCAACCAGCCGGTGCGCCTTGCGGCGCCGGTGGTGCGGATGGGCCGCCAGACGCTGGTGCAGCTGACCGAAGCGCTGGACGCCTACACCGCGCGCGACACCGCGCTGGCGGTGGCGATCTGGAACCGCGACGTCGAGATCGACGAGATCTACAACTCGCTGTTTCGCGAGCTGATCACCTACATGATGGAGGATCCGCGCACCATCAGCGCGTGCAGCCAGCTCATGTTCGTGGCCAAGAACCTTGAGCGGATCGGCGACCACACCACCTTCATCGCCGAGATGACCTATTACATCGTCGAAGGCAAACCCTTGGGCGACGACCGGCCGAAGGGTGAGCCGATCGACACGCTGCTCGACTTCGACACCTGACGCAGTGTTAGCGGCGGCGCGTTCCGTCCTGGCGGGTTCAGCCGTCCTCGCCGAACATGTCGCCGACCAGCGCCGCCAGCGCCGCCATCAGCGGCGCAGCTTCAGGGCCTTCGGTCTCGACGGTGATCACCGACCCCTGCGCCGCCGCCAGCATCAGCAGGCCCATGATCGAGCGGCCGTCCACCCGCATGTCGTCGCGGCTGACGGTGGCGCGGGCGTCAAAGCGTTCCGCCGTCTCGACAAAGCGCGCCGAGGCGCGGGCGTGCAGGCCCTTGCGGTTGCAGATCCGCAGATCGCGGCGCAGACGGCCCGCGTCGGCGCCCGCCGATGCGGCCTCCGGCGGGATCATTTCGCGCCGGGGGCCAGCATCCGCTTGGCGCCGTCGATATACTTGCGGCCCGCGTCGATGGCGGCGTCGATGGCTTCGGACAGCGGGCGGTCGCGCATCTTGGCGAGCTTGACCAGCAGCGGCAGGTTGGCGCCGTAGAGCACCTCGACATCGTCGCGCGCCATGGCGCCGATGGCGAGGTTGCAGGGCGTGCCGCCGAACATGTCGGTCACCAGCACCACGCCCGCGCCCGCATCCACCGCCGCCGCCGCCGCGTTGATCTCCGCCTGCTTCGCGCGCAGGTCGTCGTTTGGCGCGGTCGATACGGCCACGGCGCCCGCCTGCGGGCCGACGACATGCTCAGTCGCCGCCAGCAACTCGCGCGCAAGGCCGCCATGGGCCACGATGACGATGCCGATCACGCCGCGCCCTGCCCTTTCTCCGCCGCCGCGCGGCCTTCAAGTTCGCGGTGCCGAAGATTCACGCGCCACCCCTCCCCGTTCAGCCTGCGCGCCAGCCGCTCCGCCAGCGCCACCGAGCGGTGCCGCCCGCCGGTGCACCCCAAGGCGATGCAGAAATACGCTTTCCCCTCCGCCTTATAGGCCGGCAAAAGCATCACCGCCAGTTCCGACAGCTTCTCGAAGAACGGCGTGAACAGCGGATCCTGCGCCACATAGGCCGCCACCGCCGTGTCACGCCCGTCGAGCGCGCGCAAAGCGGCGTCCCAGTGCGGATTGCGCAGGAACCGGCAGTCGAACACCATATCGGCCTCGCGCGGCGCGCCGCGCTTGTAGGAGAACGACTGCACCGACACCGACAGCCCCGGCGCCCGATCATGCGCCAGCCGCGCGCGGATCGCGGCCTTCAGCGCATGAGGCGACATGTCGCTGGTGTCGATCAGCACGTCGGCGCGGGCGCGCAGCGCGCTCAGCATGTCGCGCTCCCGCGCCACGCCCAGCGACACGTCCTCATCCGGGGCGACGGGGTGGCGGCGGCGGGTCTCGGCGTAGCGCGCGATCAGCGCGGCGTCGCTGGCGTCGATGAACACCAGCGAGGGCGCGACGCCCGGCGTCGCGCGCAACTGCGCCACCGTCTCGATCACCGCCTCGGCGGAAAAGCCCCGCGTGCGCGTGTCGAGCCCCAGCGCCAGCGGCCGCCCGCCGGTCGCGCCCGGCTCGGCCAGCCGCGGGATCAGCGCCAGCGGCAGATTGTCCACCGTCTCCCACCCCAGATCCTCCAGCGCGTTGATCACCGTCGAGCGCCCGGCGCCGGACATGCCGGTGATGACGGCGATCTCGAGCACGTCGGCGGGCGGGGGCGTGTCGCTGTCCATGCGGGGTCGATCCGTCAAAGGCTGCGCGGCAAGGGGTCGTCCGGGTCGAGGAGCGCGCCGTGGCGCAAGACGGCGAGGATCGCCGCCACGCGCAGCGGTTCGGGGCGCAAGATGACCGGGACGGCTGCGCCAAGCAACAGCATAGTGCGGCGCGGCGGCAGGCGTTCAGAGGCGGCGCGGTCGAGATCCAGCGCCAGCGCCACCGGCGCCGACGCGAGATGCGGCATCCTGAGCAGCCCCAGGCCGCGCGCCTCGATCAGCCCGGCGAGCGGCGGCGGCGGCGCCGCGACCACAGCCTCGCCCACGCGGCGCAGCGCCACCTGATCGTCGGCGACCAGCGCCGCGCCCAGCGCGATCAACTCCAGCGCCAGCGCCGACTTTCCAGCGCCCGAAGCGCCCAGAATCAGCAAACCGCGCGCCTTGCCCGCCGCCTCCCACGCCACGCAGGAGGCATGGATCGCGCCGCCTGCGCTCACTCAGGCAGCTCGACCACGAAGCGCGCGCCCAGCGGCGCATCCTGCGGCTGGCTGTCCGGCGCGTCGCCTGCGGGCATGATGTTCTCCGCCCAGATCCGCCCGCCGTGCGCGGCGACGATCTGGCGCGAAATCGACAGGCCCAGCCCGGAATGGTCGCCAAAATCCTCATAACCGGGCCGGTCGGAGTAGAATCGCGTGAAAATGGCGTCGAGATTGTCCGGCGGCACGCCCGGCCCCGAATCCTCGACCGTCACGCGCACGATCCCCGGCGCCGCGCGCCGGGCGCTGACCAGAACCTCGCCGTCCGGCGGCGAAAAGGACGCGGCGTTCTCCACCAGATTGCGGAACACCTGCCCAAGCCGCCCGTCCAGTCCGCGACAGGTCAGCGGCGCATCCTGTATCTTCACCCGCACCCGGGCGCGGCGCTGATCGGCGACCTCGGCGACAGCGCGCAGCAGCGCCGCCACATCCACCGCGCCCATGTCCTCGCGCGCCAGTTCGGCGTCGAGCCGCGAGGCGTTGGAGATGTCGGTCACCAGCCGGTCGAGGCGGCGCACGTCGTGCTCGATGACCTTCATCAGCCGCTCGCGCATCGGCGCCGCCTCGGCGCGGCGCATCGTCTCGACGGCGGAGCGCAGCGAGGTGAGCGGGTTCTTGATCTCGTGCGCCACGTCCGCCGCGAATCGCTCGATCGCCTCCATCCGCGCATAGAGCGCCGCCGTCATCTCGCGCAGCGCGCCGGAGAGATAGCCGATCTCATCGGCGCGGCCGGTCATGTCGGGGAAATGCACGCGGCTGGGGTCGATGGCGCGGTGCTGCAAGGCGCCGCTGCGCATGGCCGCCTCGGCCAGCCTGCGCAGCGGGCGCGCGATCGCCGCCGCCAGCGTGAGCGACAGAATCACCGAAACCCCCAGCGCCACCAGAAACACCCGCAGGATCGCCACCCGCTCGGCGCGCACGATGGCGTCGATGTCGCCGCCCTCGGTGGACAGCACCAGCGCCCCCAGCACCGCCTTGAACCGCGTCACCGGCAGCGCCACCGAGACGATCAGCTCACCCGCGCTGTTGGCGCGCACCGCCGTCACCGGTTCGCCGCGCAGCGCGCCGTAGATCTCGGCCTCGGTGGTGATCCCGGCGATGGCGGTCTCCTGATACAGCTCGGGCGGGCTGGTGAGCCGGTCGCGGACGGCGCGATAGATCGCGTCGAGCCGCGCCAGCCAGCCTTTGGTGATCTCGACGCCCGGCGGCGGCAGCGGCGTCACCTCGACCGGCGCGGAAGGGGCGCTGAAGCTGCGGGTGTCGCCGGTCAGCCGCCCGCCCCGGTCGAACAGCCGCGCGCGCACGCCGGTCGGCTGCGCCAGACGGCGCAGCACGAAATTCGCCCGCACCGGATCGAAATCCATCTGCTCGCCGGACGATCCAGCCGCCTCGGCGACCGCGATGGCGATGATCTCGCCCTGCGTGCGCAGCGCCTGCGCCCGCACCTCGATCAGCCCTTCGCGAAACTGGTTGAGATACAGGACGCCGCCGACCATCAGGCCAAGGCCTATCGCATTGATCACCACGATGCGGCGGGTCAGCGAGGATACCGGCGACAGCGCAAAGCCGCGCCTGCGCCGCGTCACGCCGCGGCGCGGCCCGCCCTTCGCATCCGTCACGCCGACCGATCCCGCAGCGGCGGTCGGCGCAGCGTCATCGGCCATGTCACGCATCGCCTCGCCTTCAGCCCGCCACCCGCGCGGCGCACGCGCCAACGCCGGGTGGCGTCACGCCTCCTTGAACTTGTAGCCCACGCCGTAGAGCGTTTCTATCGAGATGAAATCCTGATCGACGGCGCGGAACTTCTTGCGCACCCGCTTGATGTGGCTGTCAATGGTGCGATCATCGACATAAACGGCGTCGTCATAGGCGACATCCATCAGTTGATCGCGGCTTTTCACCACGCCGGGGCGCAGCGCCAGCGCCTTGAGGATCAGGAACTCGGTCACGGTCAGCGTCACCGTCTCGCCGCCCCAGGTCGCCACATGGCGCACCGGATCCATATAGAGCCGACCGCGCGTGATCGGGCGGTCATCCTCGGCGCGCTCGCCCTCCGCCGCCGCCTCGCGCCGACGCAGCACCGCGCGGATGCGCTCGATCAGCAGGCGCTGGCTGAACGGCTTGCGCATATAGTCGTCGGCGCCCATGCGCAGCCCAAGCACCTCGTCGATCTCCTCATCCTTGGAGGTGAGAAAGATCACCGGCAGCTCGGACTTAAGCCGCAGCCGCCGCAACAGCTCCATGCCGTCCAGCCGCGGCATCTTGATGTCGAGCACCGCCAGATCGGGCGGATTACGCCCGAAATCCGCCAGCGCGGCGGCGCCGTCGCTGTAGGCGCGCACCTCGAAACCCTCGGCCTCCAGCGCCATCGCCACCGAGGTGAGAATGTTGCGGTCGTCATCCACCAGCGCGATCGTCGCCATCTTTCCCTCGCTTTCGCCGATACTCTACCGGTCCGCTCTCACCCCGGCAATCAGGCGGCCTGAGGGCTGGCGGCGCCGCGTGAGCGCCGCATTGAAACAAAATCGTGGTGTACGCCCGCGCTTCAATCGGTTTACTTGTTGCACTGCGGCATTGCGCCGGTTGTCGAATCTTTCACAACGTGTTTCCCCATGATCGCAGCGCGGTCAACAGGATGACGCGTAAATCGTGGAAAAGCGCAGACCGTGGTCTGATGGCGGGCCGGAGTGTCTGTGCGATGCGGGAGCAGTGCTGATGGAGACCGGTGTGTTCAATGCCGCGCGGCGTCTGGCCGACGGCGGCGTGATGGGCGTGCGCGCGGCGCACTACAACCTCGGCGTTCCCGCGCTGACGCAGATGGCGATCGAGCGCGGCGAAGGCGCGCTGGGCGTCGGCGGCGCGCTGATGGTCGAGACCGGGCAGCACACCGGCCGCTCGCCGCGCGACAAGCATATCGTCGTCGAGCCGTCGGTCGAGGCGCATGTCTGGTGGGAAGCCAACGCGCGCATGGCGCCGGAGGCGTTCGAGACGCTGCGCCAGGACATGGTGGCGCACATGAACGGCGCCGAGGTCCATGTGCAGGATCTCTACGCCGGCGCCGCGCCCGCGCATCGCCTCAACGTGCGCGTGATCTGCGAGCTGGCGTGGCACGCGCTGTTCAGCCGCCACATGCTGCGCCGCCCCGCGGTGGATGAGCTTGCGTCGTTCGACCCCGAGTTCACCATCATCGACCTGCCGAGCTTCAAGGCCATCCCGGCGCGGCATGGCTGCCGCTCCGAGACGGTGATCGCCATCAGCTTCGAGCGCAAGATGGTGCTGATCGGCGGCACCTCCTACGCCGGCGAGATCAAGAAGTCGGTGTTCACGCTGCTCAACTACATCCTGCCCGCCAAGGGCGTGATGGCGATGCACTGCTCGGCCAACCATGCGGTGGGCGATCTGGCGGAGACGGCGGTGTTTTTTGGCCTGTCGGGCACCGGCAAGACCACGCTCTCCGCCGATGTCTCCCGCGTGCTGATCGGCGACGATGAGCACGGCTGGTCCGACGACGGCGTGTTCAACTTCGAGGGCGGCTGCTACGCCAAGACCATCAACCTCTCGCCCGAGGCGGAGCCGGCGATCCATGCCACCACCACCATGTTCGGCACCGTGATCGAGAACATGGTCTGCGATCCCTACACCCGCGTGCTCGACTTCGCCGACGACCGCCTGACGCAGAACATGCGCGCCGCCTATCCGCTGGAGGCGACCCCCAACGCCCCGGCCACCGGTTGCGGCGGCCAGCCGAAGAACGTGGTGATGCTGACCTGCGACGCCTTCGGCGTGCTGCCGCCGATCGCGCGGCTCAGCCCCGCGCAGGCGATGTATCACTTCCTGTCAGGCTTCACCGCCAAGGTGGCCGGCACCGAGAAGGGCGTGACCGAGCCGGAGCCGACGTTCTCGACCTGTTTTGGCGCGCCGTTCATGCCGCGCAGGCCGGAGGTCTATGGCGATCTGCTGCGCGCGCGGATCGCGAAGCAGGGCGCGGCGTGCTGGCTGGTCAACACCGGCTGGTCGGGCGGCGCTTACGGCGTGGGCTCGCGGATGCCGATCCGCGCCACCCGCGCGCTGCTGGCGGCGGCGCTCGACGGCTCGCTGAACAGCGTCGCGTTCCGCCAGGACCCCAACTTCGGCTTCGAGGTGCCGGTGTCGGTTCCCGGCGTCGACGCCAAGCTGCTCGACCCGCGCGGCGCCTGGGCCGATCCTGCGGCCTATGACGCGCAGGCGGCGAAGCTGGTGGCGATGTTCGTGAAGAACTTCGCGCAGTATGAGGCCAACGTCAGCGACGACGTGCGCGCCGCCGCCCTGTCGGCGGCCTGACGCCCCGCGCGCCGACCTGTTCGGCGCGCAAAGACGGCCAGTCCCGACGCAAAAGGCCCCAGACCTTGGTCCGGGGCCGCGCTTTTGGATCGCGAAGACGATGGCGGCCGAACCAGCCCTGGCGAACCGGCCCTGTTCGGCTAGAGCAGCGCGCGCGCCTGCGCCACCCAGTCGTCGCGGAACGGGCGGCCCTTGAACGATGTCAGGTTGTCATCGACCCACTGAAGATTGGCGTCGCTGAACCCGGCGATCTGATCGAAGCGATAGATGCCCATCGCATTCAGCATCGCTTCAAGTTTCGGCCCCACGCCTTTGATTTGCTTCAGATCGTCGGCCTCCGCAGGCGCCGCGTCATAGAGCGTTGCAGGCCGGGGGGAATCCGGCGCCGCGACGGGCGCGTCCGCAGCGTGCGCTTGCTGCGGCGCGGGTTCCGGCACAGTCTCCGCCAGTTCCTGCGCCACTTCCGCGATAACCTCAGCCTCGACCTGCTCATCGACATCGGCGGCGTTCTCGGCGACCGTCTCCGCCGCCCTGGCGAGCGCCTGGCCGGTCTCTTCCGTCGCGCGGGCGACCTCCTCGACGCTGGCGGCGGTCATCTTCGCGACCACCTCCATCGGGCGAAAGAACTGCGCGCCGGGGATCATCTTCTGAAACCGCCACTCCACGCCAAAGAACGGCGCCATCGGTGACAAGCTGATCCAATAGTCAAACGGGGTTTGCGGTCGCTTGCGCGCGGGCATCGCACGTCTCCATGATGCATTTCTTTGCACCGTCTCTACCACTGCGTGTTGTGCAATGCAACAAAAGTGCGCGACCCTGCGGCGTCAGGCGTTGTAGCAGATCAATCCGTAATGCGCCGCAAGCCGTTGCAGCGCGATCTTGAGAACGACCTTGCCCGACCGCGCGGCCCAACCCATGCGGCGTTCGGTCGCCTCCAGTCCTTCAAGATAACAGCAGGCGCGCAGCGCCGCGTCGGCGAGCCCCGGCCCCAGTTCGGCCAGCGCCTTGCCCACCCGGTCACGGGCGAAGGCAGGGCCCTCCGAAGGGCCGCCGCCCGCGCCTGCACCGTCGCGCGGCGTGAGGAAATTGCGCCAGTCCTGCGTGACGCGCGGCCCCATCTGCGCGGCCTCGAAGTCGGTGCGCAGCCGCTCGCCCGCCTCGACCTCCTCCGGGGTCAGGAACGGCGCGCCGTCCGCCCCCTTGCGGGTGGCGAGCCAGCCCAGCGGCGACTCGGCCAGATTGACGCGGATCACCCCCACCGACCCGTCGGCGCGCGCCACCGCCCGCTCGCCGCGCTGCACGTGCTGGGCGGCGAAAACGTTGAGACTGTCGGCCTGCGCCACCACCGGCGCCGCCTGCGCCGCCTGCTCCGCGCGCTGGCGGCGCAGCCAGGCGCGTCCCTCGTTGGTGATGGCGTATTTCGCCGATGCCGCGGTGCGCGAGACGCAGCGCACCCAGTCGCGCGCCGCCAGCGCCGCCGCCGTCTCGACCGTCATCAGCGACAGCGGACGGCGGAACTTGTTCTTGCGGCAGAAGACCCCCGCCTTCTCGGCGCCTTTGGCGACCATGAGGAACGACTCCGGCTCGCTGAGCCGGTCAAGCACCCGCGCGGCGACGCGCAGGGCGTAGTCGCTGGCGTGATCGAAGGCGGGGCTTGCGGCGGATGAGACAGACGGCATCGGGCGCACTCCGGGTTCTGTGTCTGGGAACAACGCGCGGCGGGCGGAGACGCCCAGCGCATCGAAAGCGGTGTCGATCAGCGGATCGTCGCGCAGGTTCTCGATCCGCCGCACCGCGCGATGGACGCTGGAGGGGGCCAGCCCGCTCGCCTCGGCGAGCCGACGCAGCGGCGCCTCCCCCTCCACATGCGCCAGATAGAGCGCCGCGTCCGTCACCCGGCGCGCCGGCGCGGCGGTGAACGCGCTGGCGAGGGCGGCGGCGCAGCGCGCCAGGGTCTGCTGATGGATGGTCACGGGACGCTCTCTCCCCGGCTGTCACAGCTTTGACGAAAATTATCGCTAAAGGCGAAACGTGAAGAATGCTTTAAGCGCCATGCTTGTGCATAACGTAAATTTATTAGTCATATCAATTAAATATCGGTCACCGTGCGCTGCGTGGACGAAGTGGGGAACACCGGGTTGGCCTGAGGCATGGTCAGAGCGTCGAAACACGGAGGAACCGAAATGTCCACCATCGTCAACCCGTTCGCCCAGCTTGTTCGCCCCCGCCTTCTGGCCGCCGCCGCCCGGGCCGGCGCCG
The DNA here is from genome assembly GCA_964599185.1 of uncultured Rhodobacterales bacterium. Lineage (GTDB taxonomy): Bacteria > Pseudomonadota > Alphaproteobacteria > Rhodobacterales > Rhodobacteraceae > Rubrimonas. The sequence goes on from CAZRFB010000023.1 coordinate 21,001, forward strand.
CGCTCTATCGGCGTGATCGCGATCTGGCGGGCGCGCTGCCCGGCGGCGCGACCGGGCGCGGGCTTGTCGCGGCGCTGACGGCGGCGGAGGCGGCGGCCGATGCGGATCGCCGCGCGCAGAACCCCGGCTATTCCGTCAGCCGTCACGTCAGGCTGCTCGCCGCGCTGCTGGCGGAGACGCGCCCGACCGGCGGCTGCGCCGCCTGACTCACGTAGCGCCGCCGCGCCGCTTGACGCGGCGCCCGCCGCTCAGCCGAAGGCGTCCGGTTCGGACGCCTTGCGCGCCGCGATGAAGGCGCGCAGCGCCTCGTCGATGGCGGGGTCGATCGGCGGCGGGGCGTAGTCGGCCAGCATCCGCGCCACCCGCGCTGCGGCGAGCGCCTGCGTATCGCGCGCGCCTTCCTCGAACCAGGTCTCGAACGGCTTGTAGTCGAACAGGCCGCTGCGCCAGAAGGCGTTCTTGAAGTTGTCCTGCGTGTGCGCGCAGCCAAGGAAATGCGCGCCGGGGCCGACCTCGCGGATCGCCTGCATCGCCTGACCGTTCTCCGACATGTCGATGCCCTGGGCGAGGCTGTGCAGCGCGCCAAGCTGGTCGGCGTCCATCACGAATTTCTCGTAGCTGCTGACCAGCCCGCCCTCCAGCCACCCCGCCGCGTGCAGGCAGAAGTTCACGCCGCCCAGCAGCATCGCGTTCAGCGTGTTGGCGCTTTCATATGCCGCCTGCGCGTCGGGCAGCTTCGAGCCGCACAGCGCCCCGCCCGACCTGAAAGGCAGGTTCAACCGCCGCGCCAACTGCCCTGCGCCATAAAGGATTTTCGACGCCTCCGGCGTGCCGAACGTCGGCGCGCCCGAGTTCATGTCGATCGAGGTGACGAAGGCGCCGAAGATCACCGGCGCGCCGGAGCGCACCAGCTGTGTATAGGCCACGCCGGCCAGCACCTCGGCCAGCACCTGCGTCAGCGTCCCCGCCACCGACACCGGCGCCATGGCGCCGCCGACGATGAACGGCGACACGATCACCGCCTGCCCCGCCGCCGCATAGACCTCCAGCGCGCCCATCATCGTCGCGTCGAACACCATCGGCGAGTTGACGTTGATCAGCGAGGTCATCACCGCGTTGTCGCGCACGAAATCGGCGCCGAACAGGATCTCG
>CAZRFB010000024.1:0-9808 GCA_964599185.1 uncultured Rhodobacterales bacterium
GCGGCGGTCAGCGTGACTTCGGCGAAGCCTTCGGAGCGGCCGACGCCGCCGGCTTCGACCACGCAAGCTTCGACGCCGCCGACGCGCCCGGCGCGCCAGGCGTCGGCGCGCGCCGCGCCCGCCGCGCGCAACAGGGCGGCGCGGGCGGCGCGCTCGGGCGCGGGAACCTGCGGCATCCGCGCGGCGGGCGTGCCCGCGCGGGCGCTGTAGGGAAACACATGCAGCCATGTCAGCCCGCAGGCGTCGATCAGCGTGCGCGAGTTCCCGGCCATCGCCTCGGTCTCGGTGGGAAAGCCCGCGATCAGGTCGGCGCCGAACACGATGTCGGGGCGGCGCGCGCGCATCTCCTCGCAAAAGCGGATCGCGTCGTCGCGGCTGTGGCGGCGCTTCATCCGCTTGAGGATCATGTCGTCGCCCGATTGCAGGCTGAGGTGCAGGTGCGGCATCAGGCGCGGCTCGGACGCCATCGCGTCGGTCAGCGCGGCATCGGCCTCGACGCTGTCGATCGAGCTCAGCCGCAGGCGCGGCAGGTCGGGAGCCAGCCGCAGGATGCGCTGCACCAGATCGCCAAGCGGCGGGCGGCCCGGCAGATCGGCGCCCCAGCTCGTCAGATCGACCCCGGTCAGCACCACTTCGTTATAGCCGCGCGCAACCAGGCGGCGGATCTGCGCGACCACGTCGCCCGCCGCCGCCGACCGCGACGGGCCGCGCCCGAACGGGATCACGCAGAAGGTGCAGCGATGGTCGCAGCCGTTCTGAATCTGCACATGCGCGCGGGAATGGCTGGCGAAGCCGTCGAGCAGGTGCGGCGCCGTCTCGCGCAGCGCCATGATGTCGGCGACGCTGACACGCGGCGCGGCGCCGATGAAATCCGGCGCCCAGGTGGCGGCGCGCAGCTTTTCGGCGTTGCCGATCACGCGGTCCACCTCGGGCATCGCGGCGAAGGTCTCGGGCGCGATCTGCGCCGCGCAGCCGGTGACGATCAGCGTGGCGTTGGGGTGCTCGCGGCGCAGGCGGCGGATGCGCTGGCGCGCCGCGCGCACGGCGGTCGCGGTGACGGCGCAGGTGTTGACCACCACCGCGCCGCGCAGCCCTGCGGCGTCGGCCATGGCGCGCATCGCCTCGGTCTCGGCGGCGTTCAGGCGGCAGCCCATGGTTTCGAAGATGGGCGTCTCGCAGGCGGGCGTCTCGCAGGCGGGCGTCTCGCAGGCGCGCGTCTCGCAGACGGGCGCGGTCACGCCAGCCCCGCGAGGAACGCGGGCGCCAGCGTTCCCTCGAACACCGTGGCGACCGGGCCGCTCATGCGCACGCCGCCGCCCTCGGGCCAGTCGATGTCGAGCGCGCCGCCGTCGAGGATCACCCGCACGCGCCGCTCCAGCAGCCCCCGCCGCACCCCCGCCGCGACGATGGCGCAGGCGCCCGAGCCGCAGGCCAGCGTCACGCCCGCGCCGCGCTCCCACACCCGCGCGCGCACTGTGGCGCGGTCGAGGATCTGGACGAATTCGACGTTCGTCCGCTGGGGAAACAGCGGGTCATGCTCGATCCGCGGACCCAGCGTCGCCAGCGGCGCGGCCTCGGCGTCGGCCACGAAGAACACGCAATGCGGGTTGCCCATCGACACGGCGGAGGGCGCGCCGTCGAGCGGCAGCGCATTCCCATCCGCCGCCCGCGCCAGCGGAATCGCGCGCCAGTCGAACGCGGGCGCGCCCATGTCCACCGTCACCTGTCCTTGCGCGTCGCGCCACGCGGGCAACAGGCCGAAGGCGGAGCGCAGGGTGAGGCGGCAGGCCGCGCTCTCGTCCATCAGCAGCGCCGCGACGCAGCGGCTGGCGTTGCCGCAGGCCCCGGCGGTGGAGCCGTCGGCGTTCCAGAACGTCACCGTCGCGTCGGCGCCGCCGCCTGCGTCGCCGCCTGCGTCGCCGATCACCACAAGCTGGTCGAACCCCACGCCGCGATGGCGGTCGCCCAGCGCCCTCGCCAGCGCAGGCGTCACCGGATCGGCGCGCCCACGCGCGTCGATCACGACAAAATCATTGCCAAGCCCGTGCATCTTGCGGAACCTGAGCGGCGAAGGCGGAAGCGCAGCGGTGTTCATGACGCGCGATATACGCAAGGCGCGCGCATGGAACAACAAAGCGTTCACGAAATCCGGCTCACTGTGTGGTATTGGCGGTGTGAAGAACCAGGCGGAGCATTGTGTGAGGGATCGTGGGCGCGCAGGCGAGACGGGGCGGGCGCATGGCGCTTGATCAGGACGCGCTCAGCGAGCTTGTCTCCGGGCTTGGCGCGCTCACCGAGGACGCGATCCTCATCACCGAGGGCGGCGTCTGGGACGACCCGCCGAGCGACTCCACCATCGTCTGGTGCAACGCCAGGTTCGAGGCGATGACCGGCTACAGCGCCGACGAAGTCATCGGCCGCTCGCCCGAATTCCTGCGCGGCCCCGGCACGAACCGTGAGACGGTGCGGCGCGTGCTGGCCGAGCGCAACGCCGACATGCCGGTGCGCGCGGAATTGCTCAACTATCGCAAGAACGGTGAGCCGTTCTGGGTGGACATCACGGTGAAGCCGCTGTGCGTCGGCCCCGCCGCCACGCCGTTGCGGCTGTCGGTGCAGCGCGACATCACCGAGGCGAAGCAGCGCGAAGAGGCGCTGCGCGCGGCGCTGGAGGACGCCTCGCTGCTGGGCGCGGTGGTCGAGAGCGTCAAGCACGAGATCCAGATCTTCGACGCCGAAACCCTGCGCTATGAGCGGGCGAACGGCGTCGCCCAGCGCAACCTCGGCTATGATTGCGCGGCGCTGCGCGCGCTGACCCCGCCGGACGTGATGCGCGACGTGGACGCGGCGCGCCTGCGCGCGATCGTCGCCCGGCTCAGCAGCGGCGCCGAGGACAAGGTGGCGCTGCGCACCCGCCAGATACGGCGCGACGGGCGCACCTATCCCTGCCTTGTCGAGCTGACCTATTTCGAACGCGCGGCGCAGGGGCTGGTGGTGGCGGTGGTGACCGACCTCACCGAGCGCAAGGCGCAGCGCGACCAGATCGAGCGCAGCGAGCGGCGCTTTCGCATGGCGGTCGAGGCGTCGGCGGACGGCATATGGGAGTGGGATCTGGTCAGCGGCGCCGTGGCGTTCAGCGCGCGCAACCGCGAGATGCTGGGCTATAGCCTCGAGGAGTTTCCCGACCGCTACGCAAGCTGGCTGGACGTGCTGCACCCCGACGATCGCGATCGGGTGACGGCGGAGATCTCGCGCTATCTGCGCGACCGCGACCGCTATGAGATCACCTATCGGGTGCGCCGCAAGGACGGCGGCTATCTGTGGTGGCGCTCTCGCGCCGCGCTGGAGCGGGCGCCCGACGGGCGGCTGTTGCGCATCATTGGCGCCAACAGCGACGTGACCGCGCTGGTGGAGGCGCGGCGCGCGGCGGAGGAGGCGGCGCGGCTGAAGGCGGGGTTCCTCGCCAAGATGAGCCACGAGATCCGCACGCCGCTGAACGGCATCCTCGGCATGGCGGAGCTGATGCGCTTCACCGAAAGCGACGCGGAAAAGCTGTCGCGGCTCCAGACCATCACCTCGTCGGGGCGCTCGCTGCTCAGCATCATCGAGGACGTGCTGACCATGGCGCGGCTTGAGGTGGGCGCCGAGCCTGCGCGCGAGTCGGTGTTCGGGCTCGATGCGCTGTGCGAGGAGGCGTTCGACGCGGTGCGCGCCACCGCGCTGCGCAAGGGGCTGGCGCTGGAGCATGGCTGCGCGCAGGGGTTTTATCGCGGCGACGCGCGGCGCATCCGGCAGGTGCTGATCAACCTGGTGGGCAACGCGGTGAAATACACCGATGCGGGCGCGGTGCGGATCTCGGCGGCGCCGTCGGGGCCGGACCGGCTGCGCTTCGAGGTCGCCGACACCGGGCCGGGCGTGCCGGAGGCGATGCGCGAGGCGATCTTCGAGCCGTTCCGCCAGCTCGACGACAGCGCCACCCGCGCGCACGGCGGGCTGGGGCTGGGGCTGGCGGTGGCGCGGGAGTTCGTCACCGGGCTGGGCGGCGCGATAGGGATGATTCCCCGCGGCGGCGAAGGCGGCTCGGTTTTCTGGTTCGTGGTGCCGGGCGCGGCGTCTGCGGCGGACTGACGCGGAGTGCGGATAACACTCTGCGCTGTCGCGCCTTTCCCGGCCTCTGGGCCGCCGCGCCGCGCCGCTATGCGATCAAAGTAGGATACCGATCCGCCCGCGCGCGCTTCACAGTATCGTCATCTGGCAGGAAAGTGCGCGAGATGATGGACGGCGAGGACACCACGGCGCGCGGACGATCTGTCCGACGCCGGCTCTGCGTTTTCCGGGGGATCGCATCATGATCGACGGCGGCGCCCTGACGGTCACCCTGATCCACCAGAACGGCGCGGTGAACGCCCGCCTCGACGCGCCGCAGCCGCTGTCGTGGGCGCGGATGCTGGCGGGCAAGCCTGCGGTGGAGGCGGCGCGGGTCGCGGGCCTTGTCGCCGACAGCTGCCCGGCGGCGCATGAGGCGGCGGCGCGCGCGGCCTTCGGGCTGCCGCCGCGCGAGGGCGAGGCGCGGCGCATGGCGCTGGAGGCGCTGCGTGAGCATGTCTTCAAGTTCTGCGTCGCCTGGCCGCGCGCGCTGGGGCGCGAGCCCGCGCCCTATGACCCCGAGGACGACAATCTCGACACCATCAGCCGCGCCGCGTTCGGCGACGGTGGCGCGCCCGATCATATCGCCGGCTTCGAGCGGTGGATGCGGGACCGCGCCACCACGGCGGCGCAGGCCATGGACCATGTCTGGCGGCGCTGGGACGCGCGCTGGGGCCGCGCCGACCTGCCGTTGTGGCGCGCGGGCGACCCGATGGACGAAATCGACTGGAGCGAGGCGGAAATCGACGGCTCGGTCGCAGAGATCGGCGTCGCGGCGCGCATGGCCGACGCGCATCTGATGCGCGAGATCGAGGCGCGGCGCGGGCGCGGCGTCGCCTGGCGGCTTGCGGCGCGGCTGACCGACGCGGCGCGCCTGATCGCCGCGCTGCGCGGCGAAGCGCCGCTGGATGCGGCGATGGTTCTGGCGCCGGGGGTCGGCGCGGCGCAAAGCGCGACCGGCGTGGTGCTGGCGCGCGGCGCGCTGACCGATGGCCGGGTGAGCAGCTTCGATCAGCTGACCCCCACCGATTTCGCGCTGCACCCCAGCGGCCTGTTGAACCGGATGCTCGGATCGGGGCCTCATGCGCTGGGCGCGCCGGCGATGCGGGTCGCGGCGCTGACGCTGGAGGCGGTCGATCCCCGCTTGCCGACCCGGCTGGTGATCGAGACCGAGGCCCCGGCCCGCGCCCGGCCGCGCGCCATGGTGGCGATGCTCTCGGCGCGCTGAGGCGCGCGCCCTCCGCCGCGCTTGCGGCGCCCTCCGCCTGCCCGCCGCGCTTGCGGCGCGCTCCGCCCGCCCGGCGCGCGTGAGGCGCCCTCCGCCGCCCCACCGCGCGTGAGACGCCCTCCGCCCGCCCGGCGCGCTGGCGCGCGCGCCGCCGATCTCGAGGCGCGCCTCTCCCGCCACGGCGCGCAGGGGGCGCGCCTCTCCCGCCACGGCGTGCTGAGCGCGCGGTTTCCGCACCCCTGAGCGTGGCGGCGCCGTCCTCCTCTGCGCCGCATCCGCGCGGCGCCGTTGCGTCGGCGGCGCTGGCGCGCTAGGTCGCATCTCCATGTTTGCAGAGCTTTCCCGATGACTGAGGCGACCGCGCCGCAGCGGCGCGACGGTGCGCGACCGGACGGCGTCGCGCCGCCGCGCAGGCGCGCGCGGCTCTCGGGGCTCAGCATCGCGGCGGGCATGCTCGCCGCGCTGGTGGTGGCGCCGATCCTGGGCGTGCTGCTGGCGCTGACCCAGGAAAGTCAGGGCGGCTGGCGGCACATGCTCGACACCGTGCTGCCGGTCTATGTCGGCAACACGCTCGCCATCGGCGCGCTGGTGGCCGCAGGCGCGACGCTGCTGGGCGTCGGCGGCGCCTGGCTGGTGACGATGTGCCGCTTTCCGGGGCGGCGGGTGTATGAATGGGCGCTGGCGGCGCCGCTGGCGTTTCCCGCCTATGTGATCGCCTACGCCTACACCGCGCTGCTCGACCATCCCGGCCCGGTGCAGAGCGCGCTGCGCGCCGCCTTCAGCTGGGGGCCGCGCGACTACTGGTTTCCCGAGGTGCGCTCGCTGTGGGGCGCGGCGCTGATGCTGACGCTGGTGCTGTATCCTTATGTCTATCTGCTGGCGCGCGCGGCGTTCCTGCAGCAATCGGCGCGCGCCTTCGACGTGGCGCGCACGCTGGGGCTGGGGCCGTGGGCGGCGTTCCGGCGCGTGGCGCTGCCGATGGCGCGCCCGGCCATCGCCACCGGCGTCGCGCTGGCGCTGATGGAGACGCTGGCGGATTTCGGCACCGTGGCGCATTTCGGCGTGCAGACCTTCGCCACCGGCATCTATCGCGCGTGGTTCGCGATGGGCGACCGGGTGGCGGCGGCGCAGCTTTCGGCCTGTCTGCTGATGTTCGTGCTGGCGCTGGTGGCGCTGGAGCGCGCGCAGCGGCGCGCCGCGCGCTATCATCCCACCTCCGGCTTCACCGAGTTGCAGGCGTTTGCGCTGCGCGGCCTGCGGGCGTGGGCGGCGACCGGGCTGTGCGCGCTGCCGGTGCTGCTGGGCTTTGTCGCGCCGCTGGCGATGCTGGTTCAGATGAGCCTGTCGGACGGCCACGCCCTGTTCGGGCCGCGCTATCTGCGCTTCACGCTGAACTCGCTGACGCTGGCGACGGCGGCGGCGGGGCTGACCGTGGCGGCGGCGGTGACGCTGGCCTATGCGGAGCGGCTGGCGCCGGGGCGGCTCACGTCGCTGGCCAACCGCGTCGCCACCATGGGCTACGCAATTCCCGGCGGGGTGATCGCGGTGGGGGTGCTGATCCCGCTGGCGGCGGTGGACAACGCGGTGGACGCCTGGGCGCGGCAGGCGCTGGGGGTCTCGACCGGCCTGATGCTGACCGGCTCGGTCGGCGTGCTGCTGTTCGCCTATCTGGTGCGCTTCATGGCGGTGGCGCTGCAGACGGTGGAGGCGGGGTTCGGCAAGATCACGCCGTCGATGGACCACGCCGCGCGCGCGCTGGGGCAGGGGCCGATGGGCACGCTGCGCCGGGTGCATGCGCCGATCCTGCGCGGCGCGCTGCTGACCGCCGCGCTGATCGTGTTCGTGGACACGATGAAGGAGCTGCCCGCGACGCTGATCATGCGGCCGTTCAACTTCGACACGCTGGCGGTGCAGGCGTATCGGCTGGCGTCCGACGAGCGGCTTGAGCAGGCTTCCACGCCGGCGCTGGTGATCGTGCTGGCGGGATTGCTGCCGGTGCTGCTGCTGACGGCGCGGATCCGGGGGTCACGCCCCGGACGGCTTTCGCCGCAGACCGATGGAACCGAGGAATGATGGTGCGGTCGAGAAGACTCGAACTTCCACGGGTTGCCCCACAGCGACCTCAACGCTGCGCGTCTACCAATTCCGCCACGACCGCACTGGGCGCGGGGTATAGCGAAGGGTTCGCGGCTTGTGAAGGCCCCTCGCGCACAAGCCTTGCGGCGAGGGGGCGGGCGCGATGCAATGGCTGATCAGCGACGCGCCCGTGGCCTATCCGCAGGCGCTGGCGGCGATGGAGGCGCGGGTCGCGGCGATCCGCAGCGGCGACGCGGGGGAGCTGGTCTGGCTGCTGGAGCATCCCGCCCTCTACACGGCGGGAACCAGCGCGAACCCCGCCGACCTGCTCGACCCGCTGCGATTCCCGGTGTTCGAGGCGCGGCGCGGGGGGCAATACACCTATCACGGCCCCGGCCAGCGCGTGGCGTATGCGATGCTGGATCTGACCCGGCGCGGGCGCGACGTGCGGCGCTTCGTCCATGGGCTTGAGGACTGGGTGATCGCGGCGCTGGCGCGCTTTGGCGTGCGGGGAGAGCGGCGGTCGGGCAGGGTGGGGGTCTGGGTGGCGCGCCCTGAGCGTCCGCCGGGGCCAGGCGGCGCTCCGGCCGAGGACAAGATCGCCGCGATCGGCGTGCGCATCCGCCACTGGGTGTCGTTTCACGGCGTCTCGATCAACGTCGATCCCGATCTCTCGCATTACAAGGGCATCGTGCCCTGCGGCATCGGCGATCACGGCGTCACCAGCCTCGCCGACCTGGGGGTGATCGCCAGCATGGCGGACATGGACATCGCGCTGCGCGCCGCGTTCGATGAAACAATCGGTCGCGGGTGAAAGCGGCGCCGCGCGCTGGCATCCGCCCCGCGACATGCTATGACCCAGTGCGAGTGCGCTTTCGTGCGCGCCAGGGAAAAGACCCAAAGGGAGACCATGGAATGAAGTTTCTGCTTTCCTCCGCGATGGCCATCGCGCTGCTCGGCGGCGCCGCGCAGGCTTCTGGCGACGCGGCCAAGGGCGAAGCGATCTTCGCCAAGAACTGCAAGACCTGCCACGCCATCGTTGACAAGGATGGCAAGGATATCGTCAAGGGCGGCAAGACCGGCCCGAACCAGTATGGCCTGATCGGCGGCCCCGCCGCGCATGACGAGGGCTTTGCGCGTTACGGCGCCTCGCTGAAGGCGCTGCGCGAGACCGGCTTCACCTGGACCGAGGACGAGGTGGCCGCGTACATCGCCGATCCGCGCAAGTATCTGCAGGAGAAGCTCGGCGACAAGAAGGCCAAGTCGAACATGGCCTACAAGGTCAAGGACGAGCAGGCCCGCAAGGACGTCGCCGCCTATCTGGCGCAGTTCGCGCACTGAGCCATCCCCTCCGGGCCGCGCGGCGTGATCCGCGCGGCCCCTTCGCGCCTGGCGCGAAAGAACTTTGCTGTGCGAAACAGGGTCGCGCGATTGTGACGCCGCCGCCGGGGCGCTAAACCGGCGAGGGAACAGGCCGCGCCCGGACCCGGGGCGGAGCGTTGAGACAAGCAGGAGCGGATCATGGCGGACGCCACAGCGGCCCATGGTCACCACGCAGCGCCGGGGTTCTTCACCCGCTGGTTCTGCTCGGTGAACCACAAGGACATCGGCATTCTCTACCTCGTATCGGCCGGCCTTTTCGGCGTGATTTCGGTGGCGATGACGTTCTACATGCGCCTTGAGCTGATGGAGCCGGGCGTTCAGTACATGCTGACCGAGGACGGCGCGCCCAACGGCCAGCTGTGGAACGTGGTGGTGACCGGCCACGGCATCCTGATGATGTTCTTCGTGGTGATCCCGGCGCTGTTCGGCGGCTTTGGCAACTACTTCATGCCGCTGATGATCGGCGCGCCCGACATGGCGTTCCCGCGCATGAACAACCTCAGCTACTGGCTGTTCATGGCCGGCGCTTCGCTGGGCGTGCTGGCGGTGTTCGTGGATGGCGGCGTCGGCGTCGGCTGGGTGCTCTATGCGCCGCTCTCGACCTCGGGCGCGCCGGGCATGGCGATGGATTTCGCCATCTTCGCGGTGCACCTGTCGGGCGCCTCGTCGATTCTCGGCGCGATCAACATCATCACCACCTTCCTCAACATGCGCGCGCCGGGCATGACGCTGTTCAAGGTGCCGCTGTTCGCGTGGTCGGTGTTCATCACCGCGTTCATGATCCTGCTGGCGCTGCCGGTGCTGGCGGGCGCGATCACCATGCTGCTGACCGACCGCAACTTCGGCACCACGTTCTTCGACCCCGCGGGCGGCGGCGACCCGGTGCTGTATCAGCACATCCTGTGGTTCTTCGGCCATCCGGAGGTGTATATTCTGGTGGTGCCCGGCTTCGGCATCATCAGCCACGTGATCTCGACC
>CAZRFB010000025.1:0-17894 GCA_964599185.1 uncultured Rhodobacterales bacterium
GCGGCGCTCGACAGCGCGCGCTCCGGCATCGTGATGGACCTGCTGCGCAGGCTGGCGGTGGAGCAGGACGCCTGCATCGTCGCCGTCACCCACGACGAGAAGATCTTCGATCGCTTCGACCGGCTCTATCACCTGCGCGACGGCAGGCTGGAGGACAGCGCATGAGCGGGTCGCAACCGCGCGGCGCGCGCAGCCCCGGCGTGGCGGCGGGGGCTGCGCCTTGCACGCGGAGGGGGGGGCGGCTCAGCCCAGCGCCTTCTCCAGTTCGGGCAGCGCGTCGAACAGGTCTGCGACTAGGCCATAGTCGGCCACCTGGAAGATCGGCGCCTCCTCGTCCTTGTTGATCGCCACGATCACCTTGCTGTCCTTCATCCCCGCCAGATGCTGGATGGCGCCGGAGATGCCGACCGCGATGTAGAGGTCGGGCGCCACCACCTTGCCGGTCTGGCCCACCTGCCAGTCGTTGGGCGCATAGCCCGCATCGACCGCCGCGCGCGAGGCGCCGATGGCGGCGCCCAGCTTGTCGGCCACCCGCTCGATGATCGCGAAGTTCTCCTTCGAGCCCAGCGCGCGCCCGCCGGAGATGATGATCCCGGCGGAGGTGAGTTCGGGCCGGTCGTTGGCGGCCACGGCGTCGGAGACCCAGGTCGAGCCGCCCGCGTCGGCGGGGCCGGAGACCGCTTCGACCGCGCAGGGCGCCTGCGCGCCCGCCGCCTCGAAGGTCGAAGTGCGCACCGTCACGACCTTCTTCGGGTCGGACGACACCACCTCCTGAAAGGCGTTGCCGGCGTAGATCGGCCGCACGAACGTGTCGGGCGCCTTCACCTCGGAGATGTCGGTGATCACCATCACGTCGAGCAGCGCGGCGATGCGCGGACAGACGTTCTTGCCCGCGACCGTGGCGGGGGCGACGATGTGCTCATAATCCGCCGCCAGCGACACCACCAGATCGGCGAGCGGCTCGGCCATGCGGTGGGCGTAGGCGGGCGCGTCGGCCATCAGCACCTTTGCGGCGCCGGCCAGCGTCGCGGCGACCGCCGCCGCGCCCTGGCAGCCTTCGCCCGCCACCAGCACATGCACCGCGCCGCCCATGGCCTTCGCGGCGGTCAGCGCCTTGGCGGTGGCGTCGGCGGCGAGGTCGGCGCCGGTCATCTCGGCGATCAGCAGCACGGCCATCTCAGAGCACTCCCGCTTCGTTCTTGAGCTTGTCCACCAGTTCCGCCACCGAGGCGACCTTGACGCCCGCCTTGCGCGTGGACGGCTCGGTGACGCTGCGCACGCTCAGGCGCGGCGCGACATCGACGCCGTAATCGGCGGGGGTCTTGACGTCGAGCGGCTTCTTCTTGGCCTTCATGATGTTGGGCAGCGAGGCGTAGCGCGGCTCGTTCAGCCGCAGGTCCACCGTGATCACGCAGGGCAGCGCGGCGCGGATCGTCTGCAAGCCGCCGTCCACTTCGCGCGTCACCGTCGCGGCGCCGTCGGCGATGGCCACCTTCGAGGCGTAGGTCGCCTGCGGCCAGCCCAGAAGCGCGCTCAGCATCTGGCCGGTGGCGTTCATGTCGTTGTCGATGGCCTGCTTGCCCATCAGCACCAGACCGGCGCCTTCGTCGGCGACGACCTTCGCCAGCAGTTTGGCCACCGCCAGCGGCTCGATGTCGGTCTCGACCGCGTCGGCCGCCTCGATCAGGATCGCGCGGTCGGCGCCCATGGCCAGCGCGGTGCGCAGCGTCTCCTGCGCCTTGGCGACGCCAATCGAGACCACCACGATCTCCGACGCCGCGCCCGCCTCGCGCAGGCGGATCGCCTCCTCGACCGCGATCTCGTCGAAGGGGTTCATCGACATCTTGACGTTGGCGAGATCGACGCCGCTATGGTCCGCCTTGACGCGCACCTTCACGTTATAGTCGATCACGCGTTTGACGGGGACCAGAACCTTCATGCGCGTCGCTCTCCTGTCCGGGGTGTCGTCATCTGCGAATCACCTTCGTTTCAACCACGTTCCCGCACGCCGCTTCCTTACCGGCGTTGCGCCTTTTGCGCAGGCAGACGGCGCCTGTCGCGCCGCCATATTTCGCATGTGCAGCATATTCATCAAGACTTCACTTGAGCGCAGTGCGCGAAAGACGACATAACGGCGCGTGCGGTGGCTTCCAGTACGGCGTTCGGTGGCGAGAATTCAGGCGTTGGCGCGGCGTCAAGCGTATGTGCGGCGATCAACAGGTCGGCTGTGTCCGGCGGTTGATCGCCGATTTTCCGTGGCGTGATACGCAGGCCGATCGCGCGCCCTACCGGTTCGCGCCAGGAACCCACAACACATCCGCCGCGCCGTCGTCGTTGGCGATGCGCCCCGCGACGAAGAACCAGTCCGACAGCCGGTTGAGATAGATCGTCGCCGCCGGGTTGACCGGCTCGACCGCCGCCAGCTCCATCGCCAGCCGCTCCGCCCGCCTGCACACCGTGCGGCACAGGTGCAGATGCGCCGCCAGCGCCGAGCCGCCGGGCAGGATGAAGCTGCGCAGCGGCGACAGCCGCGCGTTCATTGCGTCGATCTCGGCCTCCAGCCGCCCGGCCTGCGCCGCAACCATGCGCAGCGGCGGATACTCGGCCTCGGCGTCCTTACCCCGGTCGGGCGTGCAGAAATCGGCGCCGAGATCGAACAGATCGTTCTGGATGCGCCCCAGCATGACGTCCATCTCACCCGAGGCGTGCAGCCGCGCCAGCCCGATGGTCGCGTTGGTCTCGTCCACCGTGCCATAGGCCGACACCCGCAGCGCGAACTTGGCGACGCGCGAGCCGTCGCCCAGCGCCGTTTCACCCTTGTCGCCGGTGCGGGTGTAGATGCGGTTCAGCACCACCATGTCACTTGCCCCCGAAAAGCCACGCCATCAGCACGATCACAACCACCGCCACGAACTGCATCGCGACGCGCAACTGCATCAGCTTGTTGCCCCATTTGCGGTTGAACGCGCCGCCGCCGGCGAAGCCGCCGAGGCCGACCGCCAGCACCGCCAGCACCGCAAGACAGGCCGCGACGGCCACATAGGGGATCATGCTGCTCATGAGGCGGGTATAGCGCGCGGCGCGGCCTGCGACCAGTGCGGCCCATCGCTTGCGCACGCCTCAGTTGCGCGCCATCACCCAGTCGAGCGCGCGCCGCGGCGCCAGCCGCCGCAGCGCCGCCACCAGATAGGTCGGCGTCGTGACGTAATAGCGGCCGCGCGGGCGCGGGCTTTCGAGGGCATGGATCAGCTTCGCCGTCACCGCCGATGGCGGCAGCTCGAAGCGGTTGGGCGGGCCGTCGCCGCGCGCATAGCGGGCGCGTATGCCGTCAAGCTCCGCCGCCCGCGCCGAGCCTGCGCGGTCGATCCAGCGGTCGAACTGCTTGAGCGCGTTGACGTTGAAGCGCGTCGTGATCGGCCCCGGCTCGATCAGGCTGACGTGGACCGGCAGGCCGCGCATCTCCAGCCGCAGGCAGTCGGTGTAGCCCTCCAGCGCGTGTTTGGTGGCGACATAGGCCCCGCGCCAGCGCGCGGGCGCAAAGCCCAGCACCGAGGAGCATTGCACGATCCGGCCCCCGCCTTGCGCGCGCATCGCGGGCAGGATGCGGCGCGTCAGGTCATGCCAGCCGAAGAAATTCGCCTCGAAGATCGCGCGCAGCGCATCGGTCGGCAGATCCTCGATGAAGCCGGGAATCGCGTAGGCGCCGTTGTTGAACAGCGCGTCCAGCCGCCCGCCCGCAAGCGCCCGCGCCGCGCCCTGCGCGATGGTGTCGGGGTCGGCGTAGTCGAGGCGAAAGCTCTCCAGCCCCTCCGCCCGCAGCCTGTCGCAGTCGGCCTCCGCCCGGCAGGTCGCCATCACCCGCCAGCCGCGCGCGGCCAGCGTGCGCACGGCGTCCAGCCCGATGCCGGAGGAGCAGCCGGTGATGAGAACGCTGCGCTGCGCCATGGTTAACCCTTTGTCATCTGGACGCGCCCGATAGTGAGGCTTTAGACACGCACTTATGGCTGACATGACCGACGACGACGACATCTCAGTGACGCGCGAACCGCTGCGCCGCGCCTTGGGCGAGCGCTATCTTCAATATGCGCTCTCGACAATCATGCACCGCGCGCTGCCCGACGCGCGCGACGGGCTGAAGCCGGTGCATCGCCGCGTACTCTACGCCATGCGCCAGCTCAGGCTCGACCCCGCGTCGGGGTTCAAGAAATCGGCGCGCGTGGTCGGCGACGTGATCGGCAAGTATCACCCGCACGGCGAACTCAGCGTCTATGACGCGCTGGTGCGCGCGGCGCAGGACTTTTCGCTGCGCTATCCGCTGATCGACGGGCAGGGCAATTTCGGCAACATCGACGGCGACAACGCCGCCGCCCAGCGCTACACCGAAGCGCGGATGACCGCCGTCGCGCAGGCGATGCTGGAGGGGCTGGACGAGGACGCGGTCGATCTGCGCCCCACCTACGACGGCTCCGAGGAGGAGCCGGTGGTCCTGCCCGGCGCCTTCCCCAACCTGCTGGCCAACGGCGCCAGCGGCATCGCGGTCGGCATGGCGACCTCGATCCCGCCGCACAACGCCGGGGAACTCTGCCGCGCGCTGCTGCGGATGCTCGACGATCCGGCAGTCAGCGACGCGGCGCTGGCCGACATCGTGCCGGGCCCGGATTTTCCCACCGGCGGCGTGCTGATCGACCCGCCCGAGGCGATGGCGCAGGCCTACGCCGCGGGGCGCGGCGGCTTTCGTCTGCGCGCGCAATGGGTGATCGAGGACATGGGGCGCGGCGTCTATCAGATCGTCGTCACCCAGATCCCCTATCAGGTGCAGAAGTCGAAACTGGTCGAGCGGCTGGCCGAACTGGTCACCACGAAGAAGGTTCCGCTGCTGGCCGACGTGCGCGACGAATCCGCCGAGGACATCCGCCTGGTGCTGGAGCCGCGCGCGCGCACCGTCGATCCGGCGGTGCTGATGGAGACGCTGTTCCGCCTGTCGGACCTTGAGACGCGCTTCCCGCTCAACATGAACGCGCTGATCGACGGGCGCACGCCGAAGGTGTGCAGCCTGAAGGAATTGCTGCGCGCCTTTCTCGACCATCGCCGCGACGTGCTGCTGCGCCGGTCGCGCTGGCGGC
The DNA here is from genome assembly GCA_964599185.1 of uncultured Rhodobacterales bacterium. GTDB lineage: Bacteria > Pseudomonadota > Alphaproteobacteria > Rhodobacterales > Rhodobacteraceae > Rubrimonas. The sequence goes on from CAZRFB010000025.1 coordinate 5,124, forward strand.
TGGGGCGGATCGCGGCGCGGCTGGAGGTGCTCGACGGCTACATCATCGCCTTTCTCAACCTTGACCGCATCATCGAGATCATCCGCGCCGAGGACGAACCCAAGCCGGTGATGATCGCCGAATTCGCGCTGAACGACACGCAGGCCGAGGCGATCCTCAACATGCGGCTGCGCGCGCTGCGCCGGCTTGAGGAGATGGCGCTGCGGCGTGAGCGCGACGCGCTGGCGGCGGAGCAGGCGGGGCTGGAGGCGCTGCTGGCCTCGGAGCGCGCGCAATGGGCCAGGATCGGCGACGAGGTGCGCGACATCGACCGCCGCTTCGGCGCCGCGGCGCCCGGCGGTGCGCGGCGCACCGTGCTGGCGCTGGCGCCGGAAGTGGACGCGATGCCGCCCGAGGCGATGATCGAGCGGGAGCCGATCACGGTGATCTGCTCGCGCAACGACTGGATCCGCGCGCTCAAGGGCCACGTGCCGCTCGACGCCGAGCAGAAGTTCCGCGACGGCGACGGCCCGCGCTTCGCCTTCCACGCCGAGACCACCGACAAGCTGTTGCTCATGTCCACCTCCGGCCGCGTGTTCACGCTGCCCGCCGCCGCCTTGCCCGGCGGGCGCGGCATGGGTGAGCCGCTGCGGCTGATGATCGACCTCGCCAACGACGACGCGGTGGTGGCGCTGACGCCGCACCGGCCCGGCGCGAAGCGGCTGCTGGCCTCCGGCGCGGGCGACGGCTTCATCGCGGCGGAGGCCGATCTGCTGGCGCAGACCCGCGCCGGGCGGCAGGCGCTCAACCTCGCGCCGGGCGTCGCGGCGAAGCTGTTCGCCCCGGTGGCGGGCGACGCGGTGGCGGTGGTGGGCGACAACCGCAAGCTGCTGGTGTTCGCCCTCGAAGAATTGCCGGAAATGACGCGCGGCAAGGGCGTGCGGCTCCAGAAATACAAGGACGGCGGCCTGTCGGACGCGCGGGTGTTCACGCTGGCCGACGGGCTGACGTGGAAAGACCCCGCCGGACGCACCCGCACCGTCGGCGGCGACGAATTGCGCGACTACGTCGCCAAGCGCGCCACGGCGGGCCGGATGGCGCCGCGCGGCTTTCCCCGCGACAACCGCTTCTGACCGGCGGAGACCGTCAGTCACATCAAAATAACGTATTATTAACGCATTAAGGCTCCTTATGGCGGTGTTAACGCTATTCGAGCCGTGCAAGTCGCATCAGTTTGCGGCCTCACGCCGGGAATGCGCGGGTGTTTGGCGGTTCAAACGCCGCAACGTGGTGGAGACCCTGATGGGATGGACTGTTGACGTCGCGTTCAGGCCGAGCGGCACGCATGGCATGGGCGCTTTCGCCGCCCAGGATATCGCCGCTGGCACGAAGGTCTGGGTGTTCGACAAGAGCATGAGCGTCGGCGAGTATCGCGACCTTGTGAAACTGACGCCCGCGCAGATACACTTCGCGCTGCACGGCGGATACCTGCATCACCCCTCCGGCAAGTTCGTCTGGTATGACGACGGGATGCAATACGTCAATCACGCCGACTTTCCCGCCGCCAACATCGGCATCACCGAGTGGACCGCGCTGGAGGACGACAACTGCACCGCCTTGCGCGACATCGCGGCGGGTGAGGAACTGCTGGAGGACTACCAGTTCTGGTCGGTGCTGAGCCTGAGCCATGACCACTGGCTGCGGCGGCTCTACACCGAGTTCTGCCCGGAACATTATGCGTTCCTTATGGATATCGAGAAGCGCCGCAAAGCGGCCTGACCGCGCCGCAGGCCCGCCGCCGGAGCCGTCACCCCGGCGGCGGCGCCATATGCTCGCGCACCGTCTGCATCAGATCGGGCATGTTGATCGGCTTGGGCAACAGGCCGCAGAAGCCCGCGTCGGCGCAGGCGCGGCGCTGCTCATCGGTGACGCTGGCGGTCACGGCGACGATGGCGATCGGGATGTGCGGCATCCGGCGCTGGATCTCGATCGCCGCCGACACGCCGTCCATCCGGGGCATCGACAGATCCATCAGCACCAGCCTCGGCTGATGCGCCTCGGCCATGGCGACGCCCTCCAGGCCGTCGCGCGCGATCAGCGGCTCATAGCCGTGCTTGCGCAGCATCGCCTGCAGGATGAACAGGTTGCTGGGGTTGTCCTCGACAATCAGGATCCCGCCCTGCGGCGCTGCGGCCCCCATCAGGCCGACACCCTGTCGCGCGGCGCCGCCGCCACGCCTTGCGCGCAGGACGGCAGGCTGACGGCGACCCTGAAGGTTGATCCCGCGCCGGGGGCGCTGTCGACGGCGATGCCGCCGCCCATCATTTCGGCGAGCGACTTGCTGATCGCCAGACCCAGACCGGTGCCCGAGATCTCGCGCGTCTGCGAGCCGTCCACCTGCGCGAAACGCTCGAAGATGCGGGCCTGATCGGCGGGGTCGATGCCGCGTCCGGTGTCGCTCACCCGCAGTTCGAGATGCGCCGTCGCGTCGTCGAGCCGCGTCGCCGCGCTGATGCCGATCATGCCCGCATCGGTGAACTTGACCGCGTTGCCGGCCAGGTTGGTGATGATCTGCTTGAAGGCGCGGCGGTCGCCCAGCACCGGGCGCGCGGCGGCTGCGTCCACATCGACCTCCAGCGTAAGACCCTTGCCGGTGGCGGCCGGGCGGATCAGGTCCGCCACCTCGCGGATCACCGCCGCCGGTTCGAACGGCGCGGCCTCCAGCCGCCGGTTGCCTGTCTCGATCTGGGTGAGGTCGAGCAGGTCGGAGATCAGCGACATCTGCGTGTTCGCCGACGCGGTCAGCACCTGAAGCAGGTGGCGCTGCTCCGCGTCCAGCGCGCTCATCTCCAGCAGCTGCGCCACGCCCAGGATGCCGTTCATCGGCGTGCGCAGCTCATGGCTGACGTTGGAGAGAAATTCGGTCTTGCTGCGGTCCGCCAGCCGCGCGTCGGCGAGCGCCCGCTCCAGCCTCGAAGCGGCGCTGACCGCGAAGCGCGACGACACGGCGGCGATGATCGCGGCGATCAGCAGCGCCGCGCCCAGCGGCGCCGCCATCTGGCGCAAGATGCGGTCGCCGGGCCTAGGCCGCTCCCACGCCACATGGCCGATCACCACGCCGGCGGCGTTCTCCAGCGCCACCAAGCCCAGATCGGCCTCCGGCGCCTCCAGCAGCAGCAGATCGGAGGAGATGAGGTGCGATCCCAGCCCGGCCAGCACGTCGCCGGCCAGCCGCACGCCGTGGATCTGGCGCGGCGCCTCGGCGTCGGTCACGCCCTCGGGCAGCCCGCCGGGGGGCAGCACGCGCGTCACGGCGAAGACCCACACGCCGCCGTCAAACCTGGCGTAGGTGGTGCGCGCCTCCGCCGCCGCAGGATCAGTGCCGTCCAGCAGCGCCAGCAGGGTCGCAAGCAGCGGCGGCGGCAGCACACCGGCCTCGCCGCGCTCGCCTGACCCCCGCACCCAGCCATAGTCGGCGTTCCTCAGCGGATCGGTGATCACCACCAGATCGACCGTGCCGATGTCCTCGGACGCGGCGGCGATGCCGATGCTGCTGTATATCCACGGATAATCGGCTGCGCGGATCGCCTGATAGGCTTCTTCCCAGATCGAATAGTCGCGCACCACCGTCGCCATCTTGGCTTCCAGCGAAACCAGCCCGCCGCGCACCATCCGCTCATAGGATTCTTGGGCGAGCGCGTTGTGCTTGGCCGAGACCCAGAAGATGCTGGTCACCACCACCCCGATCAGGATCGCGATGCTGAGGACATGGCTCGCGGCGAGGCGGCGGGAGAAGATGCGCTCGCCGCCGTCCGGCCCGTGTGGCGCTGGCGCGCGCCTTGCTGTCGCGACGCTAGGCATTCTGCTTGCCTCCCCGCGCGCCGCCAGAAGACCGCCGCGCCGCGCGCGGCAAAGCGGCGCCATACGCGGCGGCGCCAAGCGGGGCGGCGCCAGACGGGGCGCCCATTGTGGGCGCCCGGTCGCTTGCACGCTCTGGCTGCTCATTCATCTCAGACACAATGTCGAATGGCGTCGCGAAACGCCAGCCGATTATTCCTGCGGCGAATCCTGGCGTCGTCGCGCCGGTCGGGCTGTTTTCTGGCGGACTGTCCATCGACCCGGCGCCTCCCGCTACAAGCACGGCCCCGCGCAGGATACGCCGCGCGCCGCGCCATCTTTGCCGAATAAGCGGGGGGATCGAATAAAAAAAGATGAATATTGTTGGCCCGCCCCGCGTTCCTTACGCCGCCTTCCTTACGCCGCCGCCGCGCCGCCGCGCTGCGCGGGGGGGCCGTCGTCGGACAGGGTTCCCGCCTCCATGCGCCAGACCCGGTCCATCCGCGCCGCCGCGCGCGTGTCCAGTCCCGCCGCCAGCACGGTCGCCGACGTGCCGGCGATCAGCGCCAGCGCCGCCTTGCGCCCGCCTGCGTCCAGCCCGGCCAGCGGCGCGTCGAGCAGCATCAGCCGCGGCCGCCCCAGCGACGCGCGCGCCAGCAGCAAGCCCTGCCGCTCACCGGTCGAGAGGTTGCGCCCGGCCTCCTCCACGCGCCCGCCCAGCCCGCCCAGCCGCGCCAGCGCGGCGCTCAGGCCGAAGCGGTCGGCGGCGGCGCGCACGGCGTTTTCCGTCGGCCTGGGGCTGACGCCCAGCGTCAGCGCGCGGCGCAGCGACCCGCGCAGGATCGGCGCGCGCGGCCCGACATAGGCGATCGCCCGCGCGCGCTTCAGCGCCGACAGCGCCAGCGGCGCCACGCCGTCCAGCGTCACCGCGCCCGCCGACGGCGCCTCCAGCCCCGCCGCCAGCGCGATCAGCGCCGACTTGCCGCCGCCCATCGGTCCGGTCAGCGCGATCTTGGCGCCCGGCGCGGCGCAGGCGTCGGCCAGCGCCACGCCCGGGCCTTGCGCCGCCTCGAAGCGCAGCGTCAGCGGCCCGCGCCGGGCGAAGGGCGCGTCGGAGGGCGCCTTCTGGAACATGCCCGGCTCCCTGAGCACCGCGTTCAGCCGGTCGCGCGCCACGCGCCACGCCTGACGGCGGTCGGCGATGGCGGCGATGTCGCGCAGCGGCTGCAGCGTCAGCGCCGACAGCGCCAGCGCCATCGCCAGATCGGCGGCGGGCGCGCCGACCAGCAGCGTCACGCCGACCAGCGACGCCGCCGAGAGGCCCCACACCGCATCCGCCACCGCGCGCACCGCCGCGGCGGCGCGGGCGTGGGCGACGGCGGCCTCGCGCAGCGCGCGGGCGCGCTTCTCCAGCGACGCGGTCTCCTGCGCCATGCGCCCGATCAGGCGCAATTCCGGGGCCATCGGCGCCCGCTCGGTCATCTCGGCGGCCAGCCGCGCGCGCAGGGCGCGCAAATTGCGCTGCACCGGCGCCAGCCCGCGCGCCATCAGCAGCATCGCGACTGCGCCCAGCGCCATCGGCGCCGCCGCCGCCAGCGCCAGCCTGGCGTCGAACAGCCCCAGCGCCAGCAGCGCCAGCGGCGCCACGATGGCGGCGGCGATCAGCCGGGTCACGCCGCGCGCCACCCAGTTGCGCACCGCGCTCAGATCGCCCACGAATCGGATCGACAGCGCCCCGGTGCTGCGCCGCGCCACCGAGCGCGCCGACTGCCGCGACAGATGCGCCAGCAGACGGCGGCGCACGGCGGCGGCGTAGTCATAGCCGAGGCCCTCCGCCGCCGCGCGCTCGGCCACCCGCGCCCCGGCCATCGCGAACCCCGCCAGCGGCAGCGCCGCCAGCGCCCACAGCGGCGGCGTGAGCGCGCCGTGCAGCGCGGCGAACACGGCGCGCACCGCCACGGCGGCCAGCGCGGCGGCGGCGCCCTGCGCCACGGCGAAGGCGGCGACGCGCAGCAGCGCCCGGCGCCGCCCGTCGGCGGTCAGCTTCGGCAGGCCGCTCACGCCGAGCGCCCCTGCGCGGCGGCGCGCGTCCGCTGCGGGCTCGCGCTGGCGCGCTCTGCGGCGGCGATCTCTTTGGCTAACGTCATTCTGCGTGATCCTGTCCAGGCCTGCCGCGTGAGGCTGCGTCGTCTGAAGGCGCGCCTTGCGCGGGGCGTCGTGCAGATAACGCCCTGCGCGCAATGCTATTCCGATGCGCCCGCGCTGTTAACCGCCAATAAAGCGGGCTGCGCCCTTGTGACTGCGCCGGGCGGCGATCCACCCCGCGCCCATTTTTTCGGCGCCGTGGGAATAGGCGGCGGGGCGGGGCGTTTTCTGGGCACGACGGCTGCACGCCAGCCCTTCCGCAGATCGGAGTTCACCTCATGAAAGCCACTATCAGCAGCGCGTCAGGTTGCGCTCGATACAAGCGCTTTTCCAGATCGGAGTTCGTCTCATGAAAACCACCCTCCGGCCCGGATCGGCCCTGCGCCGCGCCCGCCTTGTCGCCCCCCTCGCGCTGGTTGCGCTGTCGGCCTGCGCGCAGGTCGAGAGCGTGCGGCACGCGGCGCTGAACCTCGCGCCGGGCCGCATTGCGCCGCTGACGGCGCCGTTGACGGCGCCGCTGGAGACGGTGGCGCGCCCGAAGGCGCCGCTGACGACCGGCTTCAAGGCGCGCGACCTGCTCACCGGTCAGGTGATCGCGTTCGACGCCACCCGGCGCGGCGACGCGGTGACGGTGCGCCAGAGCGACGGCTGCGTGTGGACGCGGCGCGGCGACTGGTTCGCGCCCTCCGCCGCCTGGCAGGGCTGCGGCGACGGCGCATGGGCGACCGGGCGCGCCGAGGTGCGCCAGACCGCCGCGCTCTGGCCGCTCGCCGAGGGCGCGCGGGGCGGCTTCACCCGCAAGGCCGCATCCTCGACCGGCAAGACCTATACGCGCGACACCGCCTGCCGCGTGACCGGCGCCGAAGCGGTGATCCGCGAGAACGGCGCCAAAACCCCGGCCTGGGTGGTGGCCTGCGACGACGGCAAGCGCACCCGCACCACCTGGTGGGCGCCGGGCGAAGGCCCGATCGCCTTTATCGTCGCGCATCAGAAGAACGGCGTCGAAGAAGCGTGGGTGCGGCTGTGACCGCCCCGATCCTCTCATCCCATCGCGCGGGCGCGCAGAACGCTGCGCCGGTTTTCCTCAAGGAGACGACCATGACCCTTCTCAGGCCCGATGGCCGTGCCGACACGCCCTCTGAAGCGGCGCCCTGCGCGATCACCTGGCGCGCGCCGCGCGGGCGCCAAAGCCTTGGCTGCTGGATCGTCACGCCCAACGCGCCGCGCAAGGGCGCCGCGCCGCTGGTGGCGATCCACGGCATCAGCCGCGGCGCGGAGGAGATCGCCGAGGCGTTCGCCGCGCAGGCGGCGGCGCAGGGCCGCACCGTGATCGCGCCGCTGTTCGATGAGGAGGCCTGGAGCGGTTATCAGCGCCTCGTGTCGCCAAAGCGCGCCGACCTCGCGCTGATGGCGCTGCTCGATGACCTTACCCTCAGCGGCGTCGCCGAAGCCGGGCGTGTGGACCTGTTCGGCTATTCCGGCGGCGCGCAATGCGCCCACCGCTTCGCCATGCTGCACCCGCAGCGGGTGCGCCGCCTGTCGGCCTGCGCCGCAGGCTGGTGGACCTTCCCCGACGCGGCGGCGTTTCCTTACGGCGTCGGCGGCGCGGCGGATGGCTGGGGCGCGCGGGTGGCCGCCGCCCTGCCCGAGTTCCTGCGCCTCGACATCACCGTCTCCGTGGGCGGCGACGACGCGCGCCCCGACCCGGCCATGCGCAGCGCGCCAGCGGTGGACGCGCAGCAGGGCCGCAGCCGGCTGGAGCGGGCGCGCCGCTGGGTGGAGGCGCTGCGCGCCGCCGCCGCCGCGCGCGGCCTGCCCGCGCCGAAGGTCAGCTTCACCGTGCTGCCCGGCGCCGGGCACGATTTTCCGGACTGCGCCCGCGCGGGCCTGGTCGATCTCACCCTAGGGCGCTGCGCCTGACCCCTTTTCATACCGATCAAGGAACAACGCCATGAACGCCAATATCGCTCTCTCCGCCGCCCTATCCTGCCCGCTGGCCGACGCCGCCAAATGGGCGTTCACCACCCGCCGCGTGAACCGCGCCGCCGTGTGCGGCCTCAGCACCGCTTTTGAAACCGCCCGCGCCGGCGATCTGGTGCTGGGGCGCGTCGAGCAGCTCGGCTCGCACAAGAACATCCAGCTGGTCACCGGCCGGCCCTCGGCGCTGTATCCAGGCGACGCGGTGGTGCTGGCCTGCGGCGCGCGCTACGCCGCCGACCAGTTCGAGGGCTTCGCCGAGATCGACCCGGACGGCGCCGACATGCTGGCGGGCGGCGGCGTGCTGGGCCGGATGCGTGAGAAGAACGGGCGCATGGCGGCGCCGACGCGGATCACGCCGCTGGGCCTGCTGACCGGCGCCGACGGGCGCGCGATCAACCTCGACCGCTTCGCCCTGCCGCGCGCGCTGCGGCCGCGCGGCATGCCGGTGATCGGCCTGATCGGGGCGGGGATGAACTCGGGCAAGACCGATGCGGCGGCGAGCCTGGCGCACGGGCTGGTGCGGGCGGGCCTGCGCGTCGCGGCGATCAAGGGCACCGGCACCGGCGCCTTCGGCGACATGAACGCCTACGCCGACGCGGGCGCGCAGGTGACGCTCGACTTCACCGACGCCGGGATGGCCACGACCTATCTGGAGCCGCTGCCGCGCATCCGCGCCGCGCTCGACACGCTGCTGGCCGAAGCCGCCGCGCGCGATTGCGACGTGGCGGTGGTCGAGATCGCCGACGGCGTGCTGCAGCGCGAGACGGCGGCGCTGCTGGCCGATCCCGCCGCGCGGTCGGCGTTCGACGGCTTTCTCTACGCCTGCCCCGACGCGCTGTCGGCGGTGGGCGGGGTGGCGGCGCTGGCGCCCTGCGGCGTGCGGCCCCATGCGCTGACCGGCCTCATCAGCCGCGCGCCGCTGGCCACCCGCGAGGCCGAGGCCGCGACCGGCCTGCGCGTCATCAGCCGCGAGGCGCTGCGCGACCCGGCCGAGGCGATGGCGGCGCTGCGCATGATCGCCGCGCGGTCGTCAGCCACAGTGCAGGGCTGAGCGTCGCGCGCGCATCCGCCTGACGCAAGTCAGGCGGATTTCTTCACGAAGGCGGTCAGCAGAACGATCTTCTGGCCGTTCACCCTTCCCTCGATCTGCGCGGCGTTGTCGGGGTCGAGCGCGATGCCGCGCACCGCCGTGCCGCGCTTGGCGGTGAAGCCGCCGCCCTTGACCGCCAGATCCTTGATCAGCGTCACGGTGTCGCCCGCCGCCAGCAGCGCGCCGTTGCTGTCGCGATGCTCCAGCGCGGCGGGCGCTGCGGCCCCGGCCTGCGCCCAGGCGAGAACCTCAGGCTCAAGATAGGCGCTCTCCAGCAGATCCGCCGCCCAGGCCGCGCCCTCAAGCCGCCTGAGCAGCCGCCACGCCGTCACCTGGACCGCCGGGTTCTCCGACCAGATCGCCTCGCCCAGACAGCGCCAGCGCGGATCGTCGGCGATCTCGCCCGCCACCCCCGCGCGGCAGGCGGCGCAGAGCGTCACGGCGTCGTCGCGCGGCGCGACGGCGACCGCCGATAGATCTTCTGCGCCCGAGCACAGGGCGCAGGCGGCGTGAGCGGCGGACATGAGCAGTCTCCTGAAAAGGGTCGCGAAGGGCTATAACGCCGCGCGCGCGCCGTCGCCAATGCGGCGCAGCGCCCCGCGCCCGCCCCTCTCCGCCCCGCGCCGCGGTTCAGGCGCGCGGGCGCGTCAGGATCGGCCAGAACACGACCGTAAAGCCCGCGAAGGCCGCGATCCAGGCCGCCGCCGACAGGTGCAGCAGCCAGGTCTGCGACGTCATCCACCCCGCCGCGATCCGCGCCAGCGCCGCCATGATCGCGGCGGCGTAGAGCGCGGCGATCGCGGGCGTCGCCGTCAGCGGGCGACCGCCATGGCCAAGGCTGGCGCGCGTCATCATCGCCAGCGGCGTCACCCCGACCGCCCCGGCCATCCAGGCGTGCAGCGCGCCGATGCGGGGAAACGCCTCGGGCGCCAGCGTCGCGCCCGCCACCAGCAGAAAACCCAGCGCCGCGAAGCCGTAGCCGACGTGCAGCACCCAGACCAGCGGCTCCGCCCCGCAGCGCCAGCCCGCCCAGCGCGCCAGCCGCGCGGCGTGAAGCCCGCCCGCCAGCAGGCACAGCCAGCCCGCCGCCGCGCCCTCCGGCCGGACGATCCACGCGACCAGCGCGGCGGCGGCGCCCGCCAGCGCGACCAGATCGAAGCGCCCCATCGGCGGCGCGGGCAGCGGCCCCGGCGCGCGGCGCGCCAGCCAGTTGCGGGTGAAGCTGGGCGTGACCCGCCCGCCGATCAGCAGGATCAGGAACACCACGGCGGCGATGCCGATCCGCGCGCCATGACCGCCCGCGCCGCCCTCGATGTGAAAGATCAGGTTGCCCGCGAACAGCGCGGCCGCCAGCGCCAGCACCGGCAGGTTGCGCCAGTTGCGCCCCGCCGCGATCTCGCGGCCGATCACCGCGACCAGCGCCGCCAGAAACGCCAGGTCCACCGCCGCCGCCATGGCGACGGGCGCCGACGGCGCCAGCATCGCCGCGCGCCCCGCCGCCCATGTCAGCGCCAGCGCGGCCAGCGGCGCGCCGGTGATCGGCAGCCGCCCGGTCCAGTTCGGCACAGCGGTCAGCAGGAATCCCGCCACCACGGCGGGCGCGTAGCCGAACAGCATCTCGTGGACGTGCCACGACACCGGGTCGAACGCGCCCGGCGCGGCGACCGCGCCGGACAGCATCGCCAGCCACAGCGCCATCGCCGCCGCCGCCCAGATCGACGCGCCGAGAAACAGCGGGCGAAAGCCGAAGCTGAGCAACGCCGGGCCGCGATAGGCGCGCAGCTTCTCGGCGGAGCCGCTCATGGCGCGGCGGGGGGGAGCGATGACATGCGGCGATTTCCCTGGCGACGCGGTCGGAACAGGTGTCTGATAATCCTGCTTACGCCCGCACGCTCTGGGCCGCAAAGACCGTGGCCGGGTCTGCGCTGATGCGCCTCACCCGCCGCGCGCTAGCGGTCGTAGCGCGCCGCCGTCAGCCCGTCGAAGTCGATCTCCGGTTTGCGGCCCAGCACCACGTCGGCCACCGCGCGGCCCGAGCCTGCGGCCATGGTCCAGCCCAGCGTGCCGTGACCGGTGTTGAGGAACAGGTTGTCGAAGCGGCTGGGGCCAAGCACCGGCGTGCCGTCGGGCGTCATCGGGCGCAGGCCGGTCCAGCCCTCGGCGCGGTCGAGGTCGCCGCCTTTGGGGAACAGATCGCTGATCACGTGGCGCACCGTGTCGGTGGCGTGGGGGCCAAGGCGGTTGCTGTAGCCCGCGATCTCCGCCGTGCCCGCGACGCGGATGCGGTCGCCAAGCCGGGTGATCGCGACCTTGTGGGTCTCGTCCATGATGGTCGATTGCGGCGCGAAGGCGTCGTCGGTGACCGGCAGCGTCACCGAATAGCCCTTCACCGGATAGACCGGCAGGCGCACGCCGATCGGGTTCAGCAGCTTCGGCCCATAGCTGCCCAGCGCGCACACATAGGCGTCGCCGGTCACGCGGCCCTCCTTGTCGGTGTCCACCCCCGCGACGCGGCCGTTCTCAACCGCGATGGCCTTGATGGTCTGGCCGTAGTGAAACTGCGCGCCGAGGGCTTCGGTTTTCTCCGCCAGCGCCATGGTGAACAGGCGGCAGTCGCCGGTGCGGTCGGCGGTGAGGCGCAGGCCGCCGACGAATTTCTCCGCCACCGCCGCCAGCGCCGGCTCGACCGCGATGCAGCCGGCGGGGTCGAGCAGCGCGTAGGGCGAGTCATAGGCGTCGAGGATCGCCATGTCGGCCTTGGCGGCCTTCATCTGCTTTTCGGTGCGGAACAGCTGCAGCGTGCCCTGTTCGCGGCCCTCGTAGTCGATGCCGGTCTCGGCGATCAGTTCGGGCAGCACGTCGCGGCTGTAGTTGGAGACGCGCACCATGCGGCCCTTGTTGAGCGCATAGGCTTTCTCGTTGCAGTTCATCAGCATCTGCGCGCCCCACTTCCACATCGTGGGGCTGATGAGCGGCCAGATGAACAGCGGGCGGCGCTTCATGAACAGCCACTTGAGCGCCTTCATCGGCACGCCCGGCGCCGCCCAGGGCGAGGTCATGCCGTAGGACAACTCGCCCGCGTTGGCGTAGCTGGTCTCCAGCCCCGGCCCGGCCTGACGGTCGAGCACCACCACCTCGGCGCCCGCGCGCGCAAGGTAATACGCCGTGGTCACGCCGATCACGCCCGCCCCGAGGACGACAACTTTCATGCCAAGCCGCTCCCGCACATCTGAAAGGTGATCCGCCACCCTGCGCCCATGCGCGCACAGGATGGCGGCTTGGGCAAGCCTCAGGCGTGCGTCTGCGCGGGTGCGCTTTCGGCGGCCACCGCGGCGGCCAGCGCCGCCTCGAAGATCGCCAGCCCCTCCTCGATGATCGCGTCCGAGGCGGTCAGCGGGACCATGATGCGGATCGCGTTGCCGTGCATCCCGCAGGCCAGCAGGATCAGCCCGCGCGACAGGGCGTGGGCGCAGATCGCCTTGGTGAGCGCGCCGTCGTGCTTCGCGGTCTCGAAGTCGGTGACGAACTCCATCGCCAGCATGGCGCCGATGCCGCGGATGTCCCACATCCGATACGGCGCGGCGCGGGCGCCGATCTCGGCCAGCCGGGCGCGGAAATGCGCGCCGAGCGCGGTGGAGCGGGCCAGCAGCCCCTCCGCCTCGATCGCCTCGATGGCGGCCAGCGCCGCCGCGCAGGCGACCGGGTTGCCGCCGTAGGTGCCGCCGAGGCCGCCGGGGCCG
>CAZRFB010000026.1:0-1828 GCA_964599185.1 uncultured Rhodobacterales bacterium
CGCCCATGGAGGAAGCCCAGATGCGCACCGGACACACCCATCTTTTCATCCCCGGCCCGACCAACATCCCCGAGCGCGTGCGCCAGGCGATGAACGTGCCGATGCAGGACATGCGCGCCCCCGATTTCGGCGCGCTGACCAAGCCGCTGTTCGCCGGGCTGAAGAAGGTGCTCAAGACCGCCGACGGCGAAGTGTTCCTGTTTCCCGGCTCCGGCACCGGCGCCTGGGAGGCGGCGATCACCAACACGCTGAACCCCGGCGACAAGGTGCTGATGAGCCGCTTCGGGCAGTTCTCCGGCCTGTGGGTCGAGATGGCGGAGCGCCTTGGCCTCGATGTCGCGGTGATCGACGTGGCGTGGGGCGCGGGCGCGCCGGTCGCCACGATCGCGGAGCATCTTGAGGACGACGCGCACGGCGCGATCAAGGCGGTGTTCGTCACCCACAACGAGACCGCGACCGGCGTGACCTCCGACATCGCCGCCGTGCGCGCGGCGATGGACGCCTGCGGCCACAACGCGATGCTGTTCGTGGACGGCGTCTCGTCGGTCGCCTCGATCGACTTCCGCATGGATGAATGGGGCGTCGATCTGATCGTCGCGGGATCGCAGAAGGGGCTGATGCTGCCCGCTGGCCTCGGCGTGCTGGGCGTGAGCCGCAAGGCGCTGGAGGCGTCGAAGACCGCCACCATGCGCCGCGCCTATTTCGAATTCGCCGACCAACTCAAGTTCAACGGCGACGGCTATTTTCCCTACACCCCGCCGACACAGCTGCTGCACGGCCTCAGCGTCTCGCTGAAGATGCTGCTGGAGGAGGAGGGGCTGGAGACCGTGTTCGCCCGCCACGCCCGTCTGGCGGAGGGCGTGCGGCGCGGGGTGAAGGCGTGGGGGCTGAAGATCTGCGCCCATCCGGGGTTTGAGTCCAACACCGTCACCACGATCATGACGCCCGAGGGCGTGGACGCGGTGAAGGTGATCCGCACCGCCTATGACCGCTACGCTGCGTCGTTCGGCTCCGGCCTCGCGCGGCTGGGCGGCAAGGCGTTCCGCATCGGCCACCTGGGCGATCTCAACGAAGCGATGTGCCTCACCGCCCTGTCGGTGGCGGAAATGGCGCTGCGCGACAACGGCGCCATGGTGCAGCCCGGCTCGGGCGTGGCGGCGGCGGCGGAATTCTATCGCGACGCGCTGGCGGCGACGCCCGCGCGCATGGCGGCGGCATAGCCTGCGGGCTTATGGTCCTCCCTGACTCCCGGACCGCCGTTCGCGGCGCGTCCGGGGCCTTTTTCGCCAAGGTCGCAAGGAACCGCCAGCATGAGCCATACGCTTCACCCCCTCCGCCGCCAGCGCCTGCAGCGCAGCACGCTCGCCGTGCCCGCGTCCAACCTCGGGATGGTGCGCAAGGCCGCCGACAGCGACGCCGACGTGGTGTTTCTCGACCTTGAGGACGCGGTGGCGCCGCCCGAGAAGGCGCAGGCGCGCAAGAACGCCGTGACCGCGCTCAACGAGATAGACTGGGCGGCGAAGGGCAAGACCGTCTCGGTGCGCATCAACGGGCTCGACACCCACTACATGTATCGCGACGTGGTGGACATCATGGAGCAGGCGGGCGACCGCGTGCACACACTGCTGGTGCCAAAGGTCGGCGTGCCGGCCGACCTCTACATGGTCGATGCGCTGGTCAACCAGATCGAGCAGGGCTGCGGCCTCGGCGCCCGCGTCGGCATCGAGGTGCTGATCGAGACCGCGCTGGGCATGGCCAATGTCGAGGACATCGCCCGCTTCGCCGCCACCGGCTCGGACCGCATCGAGGCGCTGCACTTCGGCGTGGC
>CAZRFB010000027.1:0-4049 GCA_964599185.1 uncultured Rhodobacterales bacterium
GGATCACGTCGCCGGGGCCGGTGATCGCCATGGCGAGGTTGGCCAGCCCCTCCTTGCTGCCCAGCGTCGCGATCACCTCGGTCTCGGGGTCGAGCGTCACGCCGAAGCGGCGGGCGTAGTATCCCGCCTGCGCGCGCCGCAAGCCGGGGATGCCCTTGGACGCGGAATAGCGGTGGGTGCGCGGCTTGCGCACGGTCTCGACCAGTTTCTCGACGATATGGCTGGGCGTGTCCATGTCGGGGTTGCCCATGCCGAAGTCGATGATGTCGGCGCCTTTCGCGCGCTCCTGCGCCTTGAGCCGGTTGACCTCGGCGAACACATAGGGCGGCAGGCGCTTGATGCGGTAGAACTCTTCGGCCATCGACATTTCCTGACTGCGCCCCGACCAGATTGCGCCCCGAAAGGCCCCGCGCGGCCCCCTCCGGCGCTGCTGGCCTTATAGAGGGCGGGGCGGCGCGCGCCAAGCGCGGCTCAGCGCCCCGCGCGCACGGCGGCGGCCTCGGCGCGCAGCGGCGCAACCGCGAACACCGGGCCCGATACCCGCGCCGATTCGGCCGCCAGCAGCGCCGCCTCCACCTGCATCGCCGCGACCACCGCCGCGCCCGCCGCCGGATCAGGCGCGGGCGTGCGCAGGCCGGGGTGCTGCGAAGCGCTGAGCAGGGTGGGGTAGGGCGCCTGCGCCACCCCGGGCGAGGCCGTATCGGGCAGCCGCGCGAAGATGTCGCCCTGTCCGCAGCCCGACAGCAGGGCCGCGAGCGCGATCAGGGTTTGAACAAGGCGGCGTTGCGCGGGCATACTGGCGTTGTAGCGGTCGGCGCGCGCGCGCGCCATCCAGAACCGCATGTGGGGAGAACGCCGCGATGTCTCAGGGCCGCACCATCGACTTGCCGCAGGTCAAGCCCTTCGCCGAACCGGAGGAACTGGCGGCGCTGGCGCGCGACAGCGCCGATTTCGCCGCCAACCTCGCCACCGTGGCCGAACGCGCGAGCGCGGTCTGGGCGAAATTCGCCGAGGCGAACGCGGGTGAGCGCAAGCCGGTCAACGCCGACCCGCTGCACGCCGCGCCCGCCTTCGCCGAACTGGCGCAAAAGCTGATGGCCAACCCGCAGGAGATGAGCGACGCCATGATGCGGCTGTGGCTGCAACAGACCGAGCTGTGGCGGCGCTCCACCCTCAAGCTGTGGGGGATGCAGGAGGAG
This sequence comes from uncultured Rhodobacterales bacterium, assembly GCA_964599185.1. GTDB lineage: Bacteria > Pseudomonadota > Alphaproteobacteria > Rhodobacterales > Rhodobacteraceae > Rubrimonas. Next base: position 1,200 of record CAZRFB010000027.1, read on the forward strand.
CCGATGGTCGAGCCTGCGCCGGGCGACAAGCGGTTCAAGGGCGAGGACTGGTCGCAGAACGCGGTGTTCGACTATGTGAAGCAGTCCTACCTGCTCACCTCGAAATGGATCATGGACGCGGTGCACGAGGCCGACGACATGGACCCGCGCGACCGCAAGAAGATCGAGTTTCTCACCCGCAACTTCATCGAGGCGATGTCGCCCGCCAACTTCGCCGCGATCAACCCCGAAGTGCTGCGCGCCACCTTTGAGCAGAAGGGCGAAAATCTGGCGCGGGGCCTGGAGAACATGCTCAAGGATCTGGAGCGCGGCAAGGGCGACCTGCTGATCCGCCAGACCGATCTGGAGGCGTTCGAGGTGGGCCGCGACATGGCCTCGACGCCGGGCAAGGTGATCTTCCAGAACGAGCTTTTCCAGCTGATCCAGTATGCGCCGACCACCGAAACGGTGCACGCCGTCCCGCTGCTGTTCATCCCGCCGTGGATCAACAAGTTCTACATCCTCGATCTCAACGCGAAAAAGTCGATGGTGCGCTGGCTGGTGGGGCAAGGCTGGACGGTGTTCGTGGTCTCGTGGGTCAACCCCGACCATCGCCAGCGCGACGAGACGTGGGAGAGCTACATGACCAGGGGCGCGCTCACCGCCCTCGACAAGGTGCTGGAGGAGACCGGCGAGAAGAAGGCGCATCTTGTCGGCTATTGCATCGGCGGCACCATGCTGGGCACGACGCTCGCCGCGATGGCGGCGAAAAAGGACGCCCGCGCCGCCAGCGCCACCTTCTTCACCACCCAGCTCGATTTCACCGACGCCGGCGAATTGCAGGTCTATGTCGATGAACAGACGCTGAAATCGCTGCACGAGAAGATGGAGGACGGCTTTCTGCCCGCCGAAAGCATGGCGAGCGCCTTCAACAGCCTGCGCGCCTCCGATCTGATCTGGGGTTTCGTGATCCAGAACTACATGCTGGGCAAGGATCCGTTCCCGTTCGACCTGCTGTACTGGAACGCCGACAGCACCTGCATGCCGGGGCGGGTGCATCATTTCTACCTCGACAACTTCTACCACGCCAACCGGCTGGCGAAGGGCGAGATGACGCTCGGCGGCGAGACGCTCGACCTCGGCAAGATCGCGCTGCCCGCCTATCATGTGGCGACCAAGGAGGACCACATCGCGCCGCCGCAGTCGGTGTATCGCGGTGCGGCGATGCTGGGGTCGAAGGACAGCACCTTCGTTCTGGCCGGCTCGGGGCATATCGCGGGCGTGGTCAACCCGGCGGAGGGCGGCAAGTATCAGTTCTGGACGCGCAAGGGTCTGCACGGCGCGGCGCTGGAGGACTGGATCAAGGGCGCCGACGAGACGCCCGGCTCATGGTGGCCGCACTGGGACGCGTGGCTTGCAAAGCGCGGCGGCGCGATGGTGGCGGCGCGCGAACCGGGCGCTGCGCTGGGGGTGATCGAGGAGGCGCCGGGGGCCTATGTGAAGGTGCGCTTCGACAAGCGCTGAAGCGTCAGCGCGCCGACCACCACGGCGCGCGCCTGTCGAAGAAGGCGCCGACGCCCTCGCGCGCTTCGGGGTCTTCCCAGGCGTCGGCCAGCGCCTGCGCCGTGGCGGTGATGGTCGCGTCGTCGATGGCGGGCCCGAGCGCGCGCGCCAGCCGCTTCGCCCGCGCCACCGCGCCCGGCGCAGCACTCAGATAGGGCGCGACCTCGGCCGCGATCGCCGCGTCCAGCGCGTCGGGCGACGCGATGCGGGCGACAAGGCCCAGCGCCTGCGCCTCGGCCGCGTCGAAGCGGCGGCCCGACATGAACACCCGCCGCGCCGCGCCCTCGCCGAGCCGCGCCAGCACATAAGGCCCGATGGTGGCGGGGATCAGCCCCAGCCGCGTCTCGGTCAGCCCGAACTGCGCGCCCTCCACCGTGACGACCGAATCGCACACCGCCATCAGCCCGACGCCGCCGCCATAGGCCTGCCCCTGCACCCGACCGATCAGCGGTTTGGGCAACTCGTTGAGCGCGCGCAGCATGTGCGCCAGCTTCAGCGCCTCGCCGATGCGCCCGGTGCGGTCGGCGTCGAACTGCGCGCGCATCCAGTCCAGATCGCCGCCCGCGCAAAAGCTGTCGCCCGCGCCGGTCAGCACAACCACGCGCACGCCGGGGTCTGCGCCCAGCCGCGCCGCCGCCGCGTCGAGCGCCGCGATCAGCGCGGCGTCGAGCGCGTTGCGCTTCTCAGGGCGGTTCAGCGTCAGCGTCGCGACGCCGCGCGCGTCGATATGCTCGTCAAGGATCGCGTCCGGCATTGCTCTAGTCCGCCCAGGGGTCGTCGGGGGCGTCGGCCTCGCGCCAGCCGAAAGTCGCCCAGGTGCGCGCCATGTGCTCGGGCAGCGGCGCGGTCAGCGTCAGCAAACGGTCCTCGGTGGGGTGGGGGATGGTCAGGCGGCGCGCGTGCAGATGCAGCTTGCGGCTGATGCCGCCGCCCAGCTGCGCGCCCCAGCCGTCACCCTCGTTGGTCTGGCGGTTCGTGCCGTATTTGCCGTCGCCGATCACCGGATGGCCGATTTCGGCCATATGCGCGCGCAACTGGTGGGTGCGGCCGGTGATCGGGCGCAAGGCCACCCAGGCGCAGCGGGTGGCGGCGCTCTCGATCACCGCATAGTCTGTCGTCGCCCTCTTGGCGCCCTCGGTCGCCGCCACGGCGTCGGGGGGCAGGCACAGCATCTTCTCGCCGCGCGGCCCCGGCGCCTTGACCAGCCCGTAATGGATCGTGCCGCGCGGCGGCGAGGGGCGCCCGGCGACCGCCGCCCAGTAGAGCTTGCGCGCCGCGCGGCCATGGAACGCCCTGGACAGCGCGGCG
>CAZRFB010000028.1:0-5499 GCA_964599185.1 uncultured Rhodobacterales bacterium
CGCCCGCCATCGCGATCTTGCCCAGCGCCACGGCGTTGAAGGCGGGGTTGTTGAACGGGCGATAGATGATGCCGACCTCGACGCCAAGGCCGCGCCCGGCCAGACGGATCGCCTCCCAATTGCCGAAATGCGCGCTGACGATGATCGCGCCGCGCCCCGCCTTCAGCGCCGTGCGCAGCGCGTCGCCGCCGTGGACATGCAGCAGACCGGGCCGCGCGGCGAAGCCGCCCATGCGGATGTATTCCGCCAGCACGCGGCCAAAGCTGTCGCCGACCTGCGCCGTCAGCCGCCGCGCGGCGCGCGGCCCGCCGTTCCGCCCCAGCAGCGCAAGATTGTCGCGCACCCGCCCCGCAGCGGGCGACAGCGGCAGCAGCAGCCGCCCCGCCAGCCCCGAGGCGCGCACCGCCAGCGGATAGGGCAGCGCGAACAGCGGCGCGATGAGGGCGAGAAACACCGCCGTCGTCAGCCACGCCGTCACCAGGGAGAACCTCCGTCTCACGCCCGCTTCCTCATCCTTTCGCGCCGCCACACATAGACGCCCGAGCCCACGATCACCGCCGCGCCGGTCGCCGTCCAGCCGTCGGGCGCGTCGCCGAAGAACAGATACCCCCACAGCGTCGCAAAGATCAGCCCCGCGTAGGTGAACGGCGCGATGGCCGAGGCGGGCGCGGTGTTGAACGCCACGATCAGCAGGAACTGGCCCGCCGAGCCGATGGCCCCCATCGCCAGCATCAGCGCCGCGTCGCCCCATGTCGGCGTGACCCAGACCAGCGGCACGAAGGCGCTCGCGATCAGCGCGCCCAGCGCCGCCGTATAGAGAAACGTGGTCCAATAACTCTCGTCGCGCCCCAGGAACCGCGTCGCGATCGAGTAGCCGGCGAAGAACAGCGCGCCCAGCATCGGCAGCAGCGCGGCGGGCTGGAACACGTCGGCGCCGGGGCGCACGATGATCAGCGCGCCCAGAAAGCCGATCATCACCCCCGCCCAGCGGCGCGGCCCCACCGGCTCCCGCAGAATCAGCGCCGCCAGCGCCGTGATCGCCAGCGGCGCGGTCTGGAAGATCGCGGTGGCGTCGGCCAGCGGCATCACCGAGAACGCGAAGAACCCGCACAGCGTGGCCATGAACAACAGCGCCGAGCGGATCACCTGAAGGCCCGGGCGCGCGGTGCGGATCACCCGGCCCAGACGCGGGCTGACGATGATCGCCACGATCACCGCCTGCGCGGCATAGCGCGCCCAGACCACCTGAAACGGGTCGTGCCGCTGCATCAGCCCCTTGCCGATGGCGTCCATCGAGGCGAACAGCGCCGTGGCCAGCACCAGAAGCGCGGCGCCGCGCGCCTCCGCCGGGATTGCGGCGAAACGCGCCGTCATGCCTGTCATGCGCCCTCAGATGTGGGGAACCGCGACGCCGATCATGCAATCGCGCGTCACGATCGACGCCAGCCGCGCCGCGCCCCACCCTTCGGTTCCCTCCGGGCGACGCGGCACGACCAGATAGCGCATGTCGGCGGTGCTGTCATGCACCCGCACCGTCACCGCGTCGGGCAGGGTCAGCCCGAACTCGGCCAGCACGCGGCGCGGCTCGCGCACCAGGCGGGTGCGGTAGGCGCGGCTTTTGTACCAGTCGGGCGGCAGGCCCAGCAGGGTGCGCGGATAGCACGAGCAGAGCGTGCAGACGATCACGTTATGCGCCTGCGCGTCGTTCTCCACCGCCACCAGCTTCAGCGCATCGACCTCGATCCCCTCCGCGCGGCAGGCGGCGGAGCCGTCCGCCAGCAGCAGCGCGCGGAACGCGGGATCGGTCCAGGCCCGCGCCACCACCCGCGCGCCCAGCGCCGGAGAGCGGGCGTCCATCCGCCCGATCTGCGCGGCGATCTCAGCGGGCGTGGCGACGCCCTTTTCCGCCAGCAGTTCGCGCACCGCGATCTCCATGCGCTGCCAGTGGGTCAGCGGCGCGTCCTGATCGGCGCGATAGGGGTGGCCGGAGGCGCTCATCCCCTCGTGACGATGCTCGTCATGGTCATGGTCATGGTCATGGTCGTGGGGCATCGGCGGCCTCCAGCCAGTGCTCGAAGATCTCCGCGTCCACGGTGTCGCGCGACCCCTCGCCCCAAAGCTCCGCCATCGAGAAGCGCACGCGATAAAGCGCGCGGCGCGGCAGGCCGGGGCGGCGATAGGCGAGCTCCTCGGGGTTGGCGAACCAGCCGCAGACCCGCTCGACGCGGCCCAGCCGCCCGCGCAGATACCACGGCGTGCGGATATGCCCCGGCGCCGCGCCGCGCCGCACCCGCACCACGGCGCCGGGCGCGAAGCGCGGCGGCGGCGCGGCGGGGTCGGGGTAAGGCGGCGGCGCGGCGGGGAGCGCGACGGCGGGCGGCGGCGTCTCAGCCATCGCCGCGCGCCAGCGACGCCGCGCCGTAGGTGGCGCCGCGCGCGCCGATCGCCTCCATGCGCGCGTTCAGCTCCTCGACCGTGAAGACGCCCGCCTCGATCAGGTTGCGCGCGACCGAGGCGATCCAGCGTTCGTAATAGCTCATGCTCTCGAAGGCGCCGGGCCCGAGATCCTCGATGGCGCGGCGCAAGCCGTCCACGGTGAACAGGCCCTTCGCGGTGCAGAGCACCATCAGCGCGTCCACCCGCTTCTCCCACAGTGCATAGTCGTGGCTGGCGGGATCGACGGCGCCCGCGAAGGCGGCGCCGCCCATGTCGTGCCAGCCCCGGCCCGGTTCGCGCTCCTGATCCATGCGGTCACGCTAACGCGAGGCGGCGGCGCTGTCGAGAACGGCGCTATCGCCCGCGCCGCGCGGCGCGCTATGGTTGCGGCACGATCAATCGGGAGGAAAAAACCATGAAGCGTCTCGCCTTCGCCGCCGCGCTGCTGTTCGCGCCCGCCGTCTTCGCGCCCCTCGCCTTCGCGCCCGCCGCCTTCGCGCAAGGCTCGCCCGCGCCGGAGGGCGCCAGCGTCTATATCGTCAACCTCAAGGACGGCGACACCGTCACAAGCCCGGTGACGGTGGTGTTCGGCCTGCGCGGCATGGGCGTCGCACCGGCGGGCACGGAGAAGGAGAACACCGGCCACCATCACCTGCTGATCGACACCGTGCTGGAGGGCGCCGCCTTGCGCGAATCGATCCCCGCCGACGACAACCACCGCCACTTCGGCGCCGGGCAGACCGAGGTGACGCTGGAGCTGGCGCCGGGAACGCACACGCTGCAGATGGTGCTGGGCGACCATTTCCATGTGCCGCACCAGCCGCCGGTTGTCTCGGCGCCGATCACCATTACAGTCAAGTGACCCGGCGCGCGCCGCCTGCAAGGGCGGCGCGCCCGCCCCTCTCGCCCCGAAAGCCCCCGATGACCAACCCGCTGCTCGCCGACTGGACCGCTCCCTTCGCCCTGCCGCCCTTCGCCGACATCGCGCCCGAGCACTACCTGCCCGCCTTCGAGGAAGGGCTGGCGCAGGCGCAAGGCGCGCTCGACGCCATCGCGACGAACCCTGCGGCGCCGGATTTCGCCAACACCATCGCGGCGATGGAGCGGTCGTCGCGGCGGCTCGACCGGGTGGCGGCGGTGTTCTTCAGCATCAATTCCGCGCATTCCAGCCCGCAGACCGAGGCGATCCAGACCGAGATCGCGCCGCGCCTCGCCCGCCACGCCGCGCGCACGCTGACCGACCCGCGCCTGTTCGCGCGCGTCGCGGCGCTGGCGGCGGCGCGCGAGACGCTGGCGCTGACGGCGGAGCAGGACCGCGTGCTGACGCTGACGCACCGCCGCTTCGTGCGCGCGGGCGCGGCGCTCGACGCGGCAGGGCGCGCGCGCATGGGCGCGATCATGGAGCGGCTGGCGTCGCTGGGCGCGCGATTCGCGCAGAATGTGCTGGCCGATGAGCGCGCGTGGTCGATGGACCTCGGCCCCGGCGATCTGGGCGGGCTGCCCGATTTCCTGCGCGATTCTGCGGCGCAGGCCGCGAAGGCGCGCGGGCGCGAGGGCTGGACCATCACGCTGTCGCGCTCGCTGGTCGAGCCGTTCCTGATGTTCTCGACACGGCGCGACCTGCGTGAGCAGGCGTGGCGCGCCTGGATCGCGCGCGGCGAGACCGGCGGCGACACCGACAACCGCGCCATCATCGCCGAGACGCTGGCGCTGCGGCGTGAGCGGGCGGCGCTGCTGGGCTATCCCAGCTACGCCGCCTACAAGCTGGCGCCCGAAATGGCCGGAACGCCGCAGGCCGCGCGCGCGCTGCTGGAGCAGGTGTGGGCGCCTGCCCGCGCGCTGGCGGCGGCGGAGGCCGAGCGCCTGCGCGCCCTGATCCGCGAAGAAGGCGCCAACCACGACCTCGCCGCCTGGGACTGGCGCTTCTACGCAGAAAAGCTGCGTCTTGCCGAGCATGACCTCAGCGAAGCGGCGACAAAACCCTATCTGGCGCTCGACCGCATGATCGAGGCGGCGTTCGACGTGGCGGGGCGGCTGTTCGGCCTGTCGTTTCACCCGCTGCCTGACGCGCCGCGCCACCACCCGGACGTGCGCGCGTGGGAGGTGAAGCGCGGCGCGGCGCATGTCGGCGTGTTCTACGGCGACTATTTCGCGCGGCCGTCGAAACGCTCCGGCGCCTGGAGCGGCAGTCTCCGCGCGCAGGAGAACCTCGACGCCCCGGTGCGCCCGGTGGTGGTGAACGTGATGAACTTCGCCGACGGCGGCGCCGGGCCCAGCCTGTTGACCATCGACGACGCGCGCACGCTGTTTCACGAATTCGGCCACGCGCTGCACGCGCTGTTGTCGGACGTGACCTACCCCTCGATCAGCGGCACGAACGTCGCGCGCGATTTTGTTGAGTTGCCCTCGCAGCTTTTCGAGCACTGGCTCGACACGCCGGAGGTGCTGAGCCGCCACGCCCGCCATATTGAGACCGGCGCGCCGATGCCGCCCGAGATGATCGCCCGGTTGCGCGGCGCGCGCACCTTCAACCAGGGTTTCGCCACCGTGGAATACGTCGCTTCGGCGCTGGTCGATCTGGCGTTGCACGAGGCCGACGCGGTGGACGACCCCGCGGCCTTCGAGGCCGCGACGCTGGCGGCGCTCGACATGCCGCCGGAGATTTCCATGCGCCACCGCAGCGCGCACTTCCAGCACGTGTTCGCAGGCGAAGGCTACGCCTCGGGCTACTACAGCTATCTGTGGTCGGAGGTGATGGACGCCGACGCCTTCGCCGCGTTCGACGAGGCGGGCGACCCGTTCGACGCCGACACGGCGCGGCGGCTGGAGACGCATATCCTGTCGGCGGGCGGGCGGCAGGATCCGCAGGCGGCCTACATCGCGTTCCGGGGCCGTGCGCCCGAGGTGGGCGCCATGCTGGCGGGGCGGGGCCTGGAGGGGCTGGGGTTGAAGGGCTGACGCGCGCTCAGCCGCCAGCGCGCCACGCGACCAGCAGGTTGTCCGACGGCAGGCGCGCGATGCGCAGGCCGCCAAGGCCCGCCGCGCGCGCCAGCGCGTCCACGT
>CAZRFB010000029.1:0-15480 GCA_964599185.1 uncultured Rhodobacterales bacterium
CAGCGTGGCGAGCGCGATCAGCACGATCGCCTTGTCGGCGATCGGGTCGAGCAGGCGGCCCACCGCGCTCACCTGCCCCCAGGCGCGCGCCAGCTTGCCGTCGAGCCAGTCGGTCAGCGCGGCGGCGACGAACAGCGCGCAGGCCAGCGCGTCGGCCAGCGGGCGGTCGAACGCGGTGAACGCCAGCGCGACGCAGGGCGCCGCGACCAGCCGCGCCACGGTCAGGATGTTGGGGATGGTCCACATGCGCCGCGCCGTCTCCTTCATGCCGCGCATGGCTAGCACGGCGCACCCGCCCGGGGCCAGCGGCGACGGCGCCGCGCCGCCGGACCCATGTCCGCGCGCCTGCGCCCCGCCAAAGTCGCGCATGACATATGCTCATTCATATTGACATATATGATGGGCGCGCATAAATGCGGATCAACGCATATGCGGGAGAAGTGATCCATGCCGCTCGCCATCCTGTCCGCCCTCGCCGAACCCACGCGGATCGCCGCCGTGCGCATCCTGTCCGACGGCTCGGAGCACTGTGTCTGCCAGCTCATGCAACGGCTTGGCGCGACGCAGAGCCGGATGTCGCGGCATATGCAGGTGCTGCGCGCCGCAGGCCTCGTGAGCGACCGGCGCGACGCGCAGTGGGTGCGCTATCGCCTCGACCCCGCAATGCCGCCCGCGACCCGCGCGATTCTCGACGCCGTGTTGTCGGCGCCCGAGTCGGAGATCGACATTCACGAAAGGAACGCCGCATGACCATGCAGGCGCAGGAAATGCAAAAGGCCCCGACGCCCGCGTGGCTATGGAGCGCGGGCGTCGCCGCCTTCGTGGCTGTCTGGTGGCTGGTCTATGGCCAGTTGATCCCGGCCTCCGAATGGGTGGTGGCTCAGCTGCCGGTCGATCGCGCAAGCCACACCGGCGACGCGCTGGCGTTCTTCTTCTATGACGTGCCCAAGGTGATGATGCTGCTGACGCTGATCGTGTTCGCGATGGGCGTGGTGCGCAGCTTCTTTTCACCGGAAAAGACCCGCGCGCTGCTGTCGGGCAAGCGCGAGGGCGTGGGCAACGTGCTGTCGGCGAGCCTTGGCATCCTGACGCCGTTCTGCTCGTGCTCGGCGGTGCCGCTGTTCATCGGCTTCGTCTCGGCGGGCGTGCCGCTGGGGGTGACGTTCTCGTTCCTGATCGCGGCGCCGATGGTCAACGAGGTGGCGCTGGTGCTGCTGGTCGGGCTGGTCGGCTGGCAGGTGGCGGCCACCTATCTGGTGTTCGGCCTGAGCATCGCCATCGTCGCGGGGTTCGTGATCGGCAAGCTCAACCTCGAAGGCTGGCTGCAGCCCTGGGTGCGCGACATCCACGCCGGGGCCTCGGCGCCGTCCGACATCGAGAGCGCGCGGCTGACCTGGGTCGCGCGCTACAAGCTGGGGCTGGAGGCGGTGCGCGAGATCTTCGGCCGGGTCTGGATGTGGATCATCCTCGGCATCGGGCTGGGCGCGCTGATCCACGGCTATGTGCCGCAGGACCTGATGGTGCGGATCATGGGCGCGGAGGCGTGGTGGTCGGTGCCGGTCGCGGTGGCGATGGGCATTCCGATGTACACCAACGCCGCCGGGGTGATCCCGATCGTCGAGGCGCTGCTCGGCAAGGGCGCGGCGCTGGGCACGGTGCTCGCCTTCATGATGGCGGTGATCGCGCTGAGCCTGCCCGAGATGATCATCCTGCGCCAGGTGCTGACGCTGAAGCTGATCGCGGTGTTCATCGGCGTGGTCGGCGGCGGCATATTGGCGGTGGGCTTTCTGTTCAACTTCCTGTTCTGAGAGGGAAAAATCATGGAAATCAAGGTTCTGGGGCCGGGCTGCGCCAAGTGCAAGGCCACCGTTGACGTGCTGACCCGCGCCGCCGCCGACACCGGCGCGGCGGTGAGCATCACCAAGATCGAGGACATGCGCGAGATCGTCGGCTATGGCGTGATGTCCACCCCCGGCGTGGTGATCGACGGCAAGGTGGTCCACGTCGGCTCCGTCCCCACCCGCGAGCAGGCCGGGGCCTGGCTGAAATGAACCCGCAAAAAAAGTTCCACCTGGTCTTTTCGCTGATCATGGCGGCGATCATGGTCTGCCTGATGACCTGCGTCATCACCGCCGTGAACACCGGCTTTGCGCCCGGCTTTCTGGGGCGCTGGGCCTGGGCCTTCGTGGTCGCCTATGTGTTCGCGGCGCCGACGATTTTCTTTCTCGCCCCCGTGGCCCGCCGCATGACGGCGGCGCTGCTGGGCCAGCCCAACACGCCCGCGCAGCCGCGCTGACGCGACTCCAGCCGTAAAAGGACCGGACGCCATGACCCAGACCGTGAAGAAAGACCTCGCCGAGGCGCGGGAAGTCTGCCCCACCACCGCGCGCCGCCTGCTCGGCGAAGGCGCGCTGCTGCTCGACGTGCGCGAGGCCGACGAGGTGGCGGCGGTCGGCTATGGCGGCTGCGAGATGCTCAACATCCCGCTGTCGCAGTTCGAGGCGCGCTGGGCCGAGACGCCGCGCGACCGCGATGTGATCGTCGCCTGCGTGTCGGGCGCGCGCAGCCTGAAGGCCGCGTATTTCCTGATGTATCAGGGCTATGACCGGGTGATGAACATGCGCCCCGGCATCGCCCGCTGGGCTGAGCGCGGCTTTCCGGTGACCGGCGACGCGGCGGCGGCGGCGCGCGCGACGGCGGGGCCGGCCTGCGGCTGCGGCGCGGCGGCGCCCGAGCCCGCCGCGAGCGGATCGTGCTGCGGCGGAGACGGCGCCGGTTCGGGCTGTTGCTGACGCCAGCGCGGGGCGACGCGGCGAGAGGAAGGGAGCGGGTCTTGGTGAAGCATATGACGTTCGGACTGGCGCTGGCGCTCGCCGCGCCCGTGGCGGCGCTGGCGGGCGGGCTGGAGATCCAGCCGGTGACCGACGGCGTCTGGGCGCTGGTCGGCGAAAAACAGCAACGCAGCGCCGACAACCTCGCCAACAACGCCACCTTCGGCGTGGTCGCGACCGGCGACGGCGTGGTGCTGATCGACCCCGGCGGCAGCTGGCGCGGCGCGGCTGAAATCGACGCCGCGATCGCGACGCTGACCGATCAGCCGGTGCGCGTGGTGATCGACACCGGCGGGCAGGATCACCGCTGGCTCGGCAACAGCTATTGGCGGGCGCAGGGCGCGCGGATCATCGCCTCGGCGGCGGCGGTCGCCGATCATCACGCGCGCGCCGACGCGCAGATGCAGGGGCTGGCGCAATATCTCGGCGACGCCCTAGCCGGCACCGAACCCGCCTACGCCGACGAGACCTTCGAGAGCGAACACCGCTTCGATCTGGGCGGGGTGACGTTCGAGATCACCCATGTCGGCGCCGCCCACACCCCCGGCGACAGCTTTGTGCTTGTCCCGCAGAAGGACACCGTGTTCAGCGGCGACATCGTCTATCTGGAGCGCATCCTGGGCGTTGGCGGACAATCCTCGATCACCGAGTGGCCCGCCGCCTTCGAAGCCGTCGCCGCCACCGGCGCCGCCCACCTGATCCCCGGCCACGGCCACGCCGCCGACATCGCCCGCGCCCGCGCCGACACCTGGGATTATCTGATGAACCTGCGCGCGCGCATCGCCGACCATATCGACTCGGGCGGCGATCTGGCGGGCGCGGTGGATGTGGACCAATCGGCCTTCGCGCATCTGGAACAGTTTGACAGCCTGGCGCGCAAGAACGCCGAGGCCGCCTTCATCCAGATGGAGTTCGAGTAAGGCGGTCGCGCCCGGCGCTCACGATCAAAGTGGTCGCGCCCGGCGCTCACGATCAAAGCGGTCGCGCCCGGCGCTCAGTGGAAATCGCGGCTTGGAAACAGCCGCCCGGCCTGATCGCGGGGATGGCGGGCGGCGGGGCGCGGGGCGCCGGGCGCGGCGAGGGTCTCGCCGCCAAGCGTCAGGAGCAGCGGCGAGGCGTCCTCGATCCCCTCGGCGACGATGTGCAGCACCGGGCCGTCGCGCTCGATCCGCCCCGACACGCGCAGCAGCCGCCCGGCGATCACCGCCTTGCGAAAGCGTTCATAGACCCGCGCCCAGACCACGATATTGGCGACGCCGGTCTCGTCCTCCAGCGTCAGGAACACGACGCCCGAGGCGGCGCCCGGTCGCTGGCGGGTGATGACCAGCCCCGCGACAGCGACGCGGCCCTGCGCGTGCGCCAGCCGGTCATGGGCGGTGACGCCGGGCAGGCCGGGGCGCAGCAGCTCCATCGGATGCGCCCGCAAGGAGAGCCGCAGGGCGCGGTAATCCTCGACCATCTCCTCGCCAAGGGTCATCGGCGTCAGCGTCACGACCGGCTCGGCCCCGCCCTCGCCACCGGCGTCAAACAGCGGCAGCGGCGCGGGGCCGCGCAGCGCGCGGGCCTGCCAGAGCGCGTCGCGGCGGGTGAGGCCGAGCGCGGTGAAGGCGTCCGCCTCGGCCAGCCGCTCCAGCGCGTCGCGCCCCACCCCGGCGCGGCGCCAGAGGCTTTCGACGTCGGGATAGCCGTTGCCGCGCGCCGCCGCGATCCAGCCGGCGTCCTCCGCGCGCAAGCCCTTGATCTGGCGAAACCCCAGCCTCAGCGCCAGCCCGCCGTCGGCGCGCGGCTCCAGCGTGCAATCCCATGCGGAGTGGTTCACCGAGACGGGCCGCACCTCGACGCCGTGCTCGCGCGCGTCGCGCACCAGCTGGGCGGGCGCATAAAAGCCCATCGGCTGACTGTTCAGCAGCGCGCAGGTGAAGATCGCCTGATGATGGCGCTTGAGCCAGGCGGAGACATAGACCAGCCGCGCAAAGCTGGCCGCATGGCTCTCGGGAAAACCGTAGGCGCCGAAGCCCTCGATCTGGGCGAAGCAGCGCGCGGCGAAGCCCGCGTCATGGCCGCGCGCCAGCATCCCGGAGATGAAGCGGTCGCGAAACGCCGCGAGCGCGCCCATGCGCTTGAAGGTGGCGAGGCTGCGGCGCAGCTGGTCGGCCTCGGTGGCGGTGAAGCCGGCCGCGACCACGGCGATCTGCATCGCCTGTTCCTGAAACAGCGGCACGCCATAGGTGCGGCCCAGAACCTCCATCAGCGCGGGGCCGAGATCCTCGACCTTCTCCTTGCCCTGACGGCGGTTGATGAAGGGATGCACCATGCCGCCCTGAATCGGCCCCGGACGGACGAGGGCGACCTCGCAGACCAGATCGTAGAACACGCGCGGCTTCATCCGCGGCAGGAAGTTGAGCTGCGCCCGGCTCTCGACCTGAAACACCCCCACCGCGTCGGCGCGGCACAGCATGTCGTACACCGCCGGATCCTCGGGCGGCACGGCGGCGATGGTGAGGGCGCGGCCGCGATGCGTCTTGAGCAGGTCGAACGCCTTGCGGATGCAGGTGAGCATGCCCAGGGCCAGCACATCGACCTTCAGCAGCCCCAGCGCGTCGATGTCGTCCTTGTCCCATTCGATGACGGTCCGGTTCGCCATCGCGGCGTTCTCGATCGGGCAGATCTCGTCGAGTCGGCCTTGGGTGATGACGAAGCCGCCGACATGCTGGCTGAGGTGGCGGGGAAAGCCGATGATCTCGGCGGTCAGCCGCATCGCAAGGCTCACCCGCCGGTCGGCGGGGTCGAGGCCTGCGTCGCGGATACGGTCCTGCGACGGCGCCGCGCCGGACCAGCCCCAGATCTGCCCTGAAAGCCGCGCGATCACGTCGCCGCTCAGCCCCATCACCTTGCCCACCTCGCGGATCGCGGCGCGGGCGCGGAAATGGATCACCGCAGCGGTCAGCCCGGCGTGGTCGCGGCCATAGCGTTCATAGATGTGCTGGATCACCTCCTCGCGGCGCACATGCTCGAAATCCACGTCGATGTCGGGCGGCTCGCCGCGCGCTTTCGAGATGAAGCGCTCGAAGATCAGCGTGATCGACTCGGGCGGCGCCTCGGTGACGCCGAGCAGGTAGCAGACCACCGAATTCGCCGCCGAGCCGCGCCCCTGGGCGAGGATGCCGCGCGACCGGGCGAAGGCCACGATGTCATGCACGGTCAGGAAATACGGCGCATAGCCCAACTCGGCGATCAGCGTCAGCTCCTTCTCCATCCGCGCGGCGATCTTTGGCGACGGGCCGTCGGGGTAGCGCCAGACCATCCCCGCGCGGCTCAGCCTCTCCAGGCGGGCCTGGGCGGGTTCGCCGTCGCGGTCCTCGTGCGGATACTGGTGGCGCAGGTCGTCGAGCCGGAAGGCGCATCTGTCGGCGATCTCGACGCTGCGGCGCAGCGCGGCGGGATAGCGGTGAAACAGCCGCGCCATCTCGGCGCCGGATTTCAGGCGGCGCTCGCCGTTGGCCAGCCGCCGCAACCCGATCGTGTCGATGGTGCAGCCCTCGCGCAGGCAGGTCAGCACGTCGGCGAGCGGGCGGCGCGCGGCGCGGTGCATCAGCACGTCGCCAACCGCGACCATGGCGAGACCGGCGCGCTGCGCCAGGGCCGCGAGCCGGTCGAAGCGCCGCTGGTCGCGCCCGTCGTAACGCGGCGCGGCGCCCAGAAAGACGCAGCCGGGAAACCGGCGGGCCATGGCGGCGATGTCGGCCAGGGCCGGCTCGCCGGATCCCGGAGCGGGCGCCAGGGCGTCGGGCGCCAGAACATCGGGCGGCAGGGCGACGAGGACAAGCCCGGCGCCCCATTCGGCCAGATCGGCGCGGTCAAGGCGGCAGTCGCCTTTCGCGGCCCGGCGCTTGCCAATCGACAGCAGACGCGACAGGCGGGAATAGGCGGCGAGGTCGGCAGGCAGCGCCACCCATTCCACCGCGCTGTCGCTCAGCGCCAGACGCGCGCCGACGATCAGCTTCGGCAGCGGCGCGCCCGGCGCTATGGTCGGGGCGAGACCGCCGCCGGAAGGTGACGCGCTTCGACGGCTGGATGGGTCATGGACGGTCTGCGAACGGATGGCGGGCGCCGCCGACTGCGCCTCCGACTCCGCCTCCGGGGCGCTGACCCGCGCCTCCTCCCGCTGCCGCGCGAGCTCCTTCAGCGCGCTGTAGGCGCGCACCACCCCGGCCAGCGAGTTGCGGTCGGTGATGGCGATGGCCGCAAGGCCAAGCTCGGCGGCGCGCGTCACCAGTTCCTCGGGGTGCGAGGCGCCGCGCAGGAAGGTGAAATTCGACGTGACGCAAAGTTCGGCGTAGGCGCTCATGCGAACACCCCCTGCATCCGCCAGCCTTGCGCCCCCGGCGATTGCGGCGTGTGAAAAAGCCACAGCCGCGGCCCCTGATGCGTCTCGATCCGCCAGTAGTCGCGCAGGCCCGTCCGCCACGCCGGATCGTCCAGCCACCACTCGGGCGCGATCCGCTCCGGCCCGGCGGCGCGCAGCGTGGTGAAGCGCATCCGCCGCCAGCGAAACCACGCGGGCGGATGGCCTGCAGGGCTCTCTGCGGCGACGGCGACGGGTTCAGGCGGAAAGATCGTGATCGGGCGCGGCGGGCCGTCACGGCGCCCGAACGCCGGATCGGACGCCGAATCGGAGGGCAAATCGGGCGCATAGGCCGCCGCAAGGGTGACAAAGCTGCGCTCCGGGATCAGGCTCTCGGCGGGCGCCAGCCGCAGAACATTCTCGAAGCCCAGCCGGGCGCCGAGGCGCGAGATCAGATCGGCCACGCCATCCTGCGGCGCGGCGCGCCCGGCCGCGATCTGGACCGGCGCCAGCGGCTCGGCGACGAATGCGCAGAGCCGCATGGCCTCGATGCCGAAACCCGCATCCACCGCCTCCACGCCCCTGGCGAACAACGCCGCGATCCGGCCGGGGTCGCGCATCGGCCGGGCGAGGCCGATCTCGACCTGCGCCGTCGCGCGGTCCACGCGGACCAGATCCAGCCGCAGGCGGCGCGCGCCCATCTGGCGCTGGCCAAGCGTGGCGCAAAGCCGGTCAAGCAGCCGCGACAGCGCCGCCATGACATCGGCGTGCAGGCCGACCGGCTCGGGCAGCGTCATCCGCACCGCGAAATTCGGGCGCTCCGGGTCAGGCGCGACCGGCTCGGGCTGAAGCCCGAGGGCCTGGTCGAGCCGCAGCGCCAGACCCGGCCCGAAACGGCGCGCAAGCGACGCCCGCGGCAGCGGGATCAGGTCGGCGATCCGGCGCAGCCCCAGCCGGTCAAGCGCACCGGCGGCGTCGTGGCCGATCCTGAGCGCCGAAACCGGCAGGCCCCCAAGCCCCTCGGCCAGAGCGCCCTCGGCGATGATCCCCCCGCCATGGCGCGCCAGCGCATGAGCGCCGCCATAGGCGCCCGCAATGGCGCTGTGCGCGGTGAACCCGGCGCGCTCCAGCCGCGCGTGCAGATCGGCGCGCAGCGCCGCCTCGCCGCCAAAGAGATGCGCCACGCCGCTGATGTCGGCCATCAGCCCGTCGGCGCCGTCGCGCCCGACCATCGGCGCATAGCGTCCGGCCCAGCGGCGCAGCGCGGCGAGGGCGCCCGCCTCGCGCACAAGATCGGCGGGGCAGGTGGCGAGATCGGGGTGGATCGCGCGGGCGTCGGCGAGCGCCATGCCGCGCCGCAGACCGCGCGCCTCGGCGGCGACGTTCAGGCAGTGAACATGATCGGCGCCCCCCGACCGCAGGGTGAGGGCGAAGGCCCCTTCACAGGGGCGCCGCCGCAGGATGGCGTCGCTCGCCAGCCGCGGAAACCAGATGGAAAGCAGCCGACGTCCCATCCCAGTGCAGCGTCCAATCTCCGGGTGTTCCTTTTTTGTTCTTTATAAGAGACCAGCGGTGCAGAGTCGAGTCGGGCGGCGCGCCGTCGTGAAGGACAGCCTCGGGCGCGCAGCGCCAGCGGGTTTCGGCGGCGTTGCAGCCCGCGCCCTCCCCGATCAGCAGCAGACCCGTCGCGCCGCCCGCCGCCGCGGCGAGTTGCAGCCGCCGGCCGGCGGTCAGCGTCAGGGGCTTTTCCGGCTCGGCGACGACGAAGCCGACGGGCGCCGCGCGCAGCGATTCCTCCGTCGCCCAGAGCAGATCGCCGCCGCGGGCCCGCACGACATGAAGACGCGCGCCGACGCCCTGCGGCAGCCCCGCAAGCAACGGCTGCTCGGGCGCATGGGCGGGCAGCACCCAGACCAGCGGCCCGGCGCAGCGCGCGGCCTGAAACAGCGCGAAGGCGCGCCGCCCGGCCCCTTCCGCCTCATGCACGCGCGCGGGGGCGAGCCGCAGCGGATCGGCCGGAGCCGGATCAGGCCGCGTCCTCACCGGCGCCCTCCCGCACGATCTCCAGAGCGCCATCCGGCAATGGCCGTTGCAGGCTCAGCGCCTCGGGCGCCGGGGCGGCAAGCCACAGCCGCCATTCCTGCGGCTGCGTCAGAATCACCGGCATGGCTGCGGGATGCACGGCGCCGACCTCACGATTGGGCGCGCAGGTGAGGAAGGCGAAAAGCTCGGCCGTGACCGCGCCCTCCTTCACCTTGCGCACCGAAGTCCATTCGGCGCGGACCCCGGCGAAGAACGCCAGCGGCCTGTCCCGGCCAAGCGCGAACCAGACCGGATGGTTGCGCGGCGCGCCCGCGCGGCGGTCAATCTCGGAGAAGCTGGTGAAGGGAACCAGGCAGCGGTGCTCCACCCCGAGCCAGCGCCGCCAGTGGGGCGAGCCGACAGCGCGGATGTTGGTCACGCCGGGATCCCGGCGCTTGCCTTCAAGGAATTTCAGTGGCGTGGGCATCCCCCAGCGCGCCATCGCAAGGCGCCAGCCGCCCTCCGCCCCGCGCCGCAGGATCGGCGCCGGATAGTCCGGATAGATGCCGGGCTGCGGCGGCAGGTTGCCGGTCAGATCATCGACCGCGCCCTCCAGCACGTCGTCGAAGACATGCCGCACCGCATCCTGGCTCCTGGTCTGGGAATAGAGATTGCACATGGGGCGCCTAGCGTCCGGGGTTCTGACCATGAGAACATTAGCAGAATATGCCCAAGGCGAAAAGGCGCCGCCCGACGCCATGGATGCGGCGACAGGCGCGGCGAGAAATGCGTTGACACGCGATGATTTTTGAAAAATAATTCAGTTAACAATAAAAAATGCAGGCGCTGTCGCGCTTGCCGGGGAGCAAACAGCGGGGAGGCGAGCGCAGATGCGAAAGCCTGCGGTCCTGCGCGATGCGCCGATGGACGACGCCGAGATCGCGGCGCGCGCGGCGTGGCTGCATTACGCGGGCGGCATGACGCAAAGCGCGATCGCCGAACGCTTCGGCATTCCCGTGACCCGCGCGCACCGCATGATCGCCCGCGCCGCGAAGGACGGGCTGGTGCGGGTGTTCGTGGACGCCTCGGTGGCGGGCTGCATCGCGCTGGAGGAGCGGCTGGCGGCGCGATACGGCCTGCACGCCTGCACCGTGGCGCCGGACCTGGGGGAGACCGGCGCGATGCCACTGCGCGCGCTGGGGCTGGCGGCGGCGTCGCTGCTGATGGCGATCCTTGAGCAGGGATCGCATCGGGTGATCGGCGTCGGCCACGGCGCCACCATGGCGGCGATGGTCGCGATGCTGCCCAGCCGCGCGGCGCCGGACGTGCAGTTCGTGTCGATCCTCGGCGGGCTGACGCGCAAGTTCGCCGCCAACCCCTATGACGTGATCCACAAGCTGGCGGAGCGGACCGGCGCGGAGGCGTTCCTGATGCCGGCGCCGATGTTCGCCAACTCCCCCGCCGACAAGCAGGTGCTGCTGGCGCAGGCGGGGCTGGCGGAGATCATGCGCACCATCGACGCGGCGACGGTCTGCATCCTCGGCGTCGGCGCGGTGGACATGGACGGCTCGATCGCGCGCGCCAACGTGTTCGACGCCGAGACCTCGCTGCGCGCGTTGCGCGCGCGCGGCGCCCGGGCGGAAGTGCTGGGGCAGTTTCTCGACGCCTCCGGCGCGCTGATGTCCACGCCCTACGACAACCGCGTGATGGCGCCGGATCTTTTCGCGCTGAAGGGGCGCGAGGTATGGGCGGTAGCAGGCGGCCCGACCAAGGCCGCCGCCCTGTCCGCCGCGCTGAAAAGCGGCGTGTTCACGGGACTGATCACCGACGAGGCGACCGCTCGCCGCCTCGTGGGAGACGCCGACGGGTTAACGCCGGAGGCCGACGCCATCGCGAGCTGAACAACAAAAAAACGGGAGTGAGACGCATGCTTGAGAAGGAACGGGATCTGGTCGGCGCCTTCATGCGCGGACAGCTCAGCCGCCGCGATCTGGTGCGCGGCCTGGGCGCGCTGGGCGTCAGCGCGGCATCGGCCAACGCGCTGATCGGCATGGCGACGAGCCGCGCGCTCGCCGCCGACTTCGACTGGAAAAAGCACGCCGGAACCGGCGTGAAGCTGCTGCTCAACAAGCACCCCTACGCCGACGCGATGATCGCCAACCTGGAAAGCTTCAAGGCGCTGACCGGCATGGAGGTCACTTATGACGTGTTCCCCGAGGACGTGTATTTCGACAAGGTGACCGCCGCGCTTGCGTCCGGCTCCAGCGAATACGACGCCTTCATGACCGGCGCCTACATGACCTGGACCTACGGCCCGGCGGGCTGGATCACCGATCTCAACGAGTGGATCAACGATCCCGCCAAGACCGCGCCGAACTATGCGTGGGAGGACATGCTGCCCGGCCTGCGCGCCTCGACCGCGTGGAACGGCGTCCCCGGCGGCGCGCTCGGCTCGGCGGACGCCAAGCAATGGTGCCTGCCCTGGGGCTATGAGATGAACAATCTCACCTATAACCGCGACATGCTGGCCAAGGCGGGCGTCGCGGTGCCGACCAACATGGGCGAGCTGACCGAGGCGGCGGCCAAGCTGACCAAGGACATCGACGGCGCCTATGGCGTCGGCGTGCGCGGCTCGCGCTCGTGGGCGACGATCCATCCCGGCTTCCTGTCGGCCTACGCCAACTTCGGCCAGAAGGATCTGAACGTCTCCGCCGACGGCAAGCTGTCGGCGGCGATGAACACGTCGGAATCAAAGGCGTTCCACGCGCAATGGGTGATGATGATCCAGGAGAGCGGGCCAAAGGACTGGTCCACCTACACCTGGTATCAGGTCGGCACCGATCTGGGGGCCGGGGCCTCGGCGATGATCTTCGACGCCGACATCCTGGGCTACTTCATGAACGGCGGCGACAACGCGATGGCGGGCAAGCTCGGCTATGCGCCGTTCGCCGCCAACCCCGCCGCCGCCGCGCCGACGCCCAACGTGTGGATCTGGTCGCTGGCGATGGCCACCGCGTCGCAGAAAAAGGACGCCGCGTGGTACTTCCTGCAATGGGCGACCGGCGCCGAGCACGGCCTGTTCGGGGCGTCGAAGATGGACTTCGTCAACCCGGTGCGGCAGTCGGTCTGGTCCGACGAAGGCTTCCGCGCGCGGCTGGAGAATTCCTATCCCGGCTACGTCAACCAGCATGACGTGTCGGCGCCGGGGGCGAAGATCTACTTCACCGCGCAACCGCTGTTCTTCGACCTCACCACCGAATGGGCGGCGTCGCTGCAACAGATGGTGGCGGGGCAGGTTCCGGTGGACGAGGGTCTCGACAAACTGGCGGCCAGCGTCGATCGGCAGTTGAAGGAGGCGGGCCTCGGCTGACGCCGATCGCCAACTGCTGTCCCGGCCCCGCGCCGGGACAGCGCGCCCGCCCATGACAGACCGGAGCCGCCGATGACCGCCGCCGACATCGCCGCGCCGCGCCGCCGCTTTCGCATCGGCGCCCGCGCGCTGCCCTACCTGCTCAGCCTGCCCGCGCTGCTGGTGTGCATCGCGATCCTGATCCCGTTCGGCACCGCCATCTACTATTCGCTGCAACGCTTCCGCCTGAGCCAGCCGTGGGCGCGGCAGATGAACTGGGGCGAGAACTACCTCAACCTGTTCACCGATCCGGCATTCTGGAACACGGTGCAGGTGTCGCTCACCTACGCCGCGCTGACTGTGGGGCTTGAGCTTTGCCTCGGCCTCGGCATCGCGTTGCTGCTGCAAAAGCGCACGCGGCTCAACAACTTCGTCTCGATCATGCTGCTTCTGCCGCTGATGACCGCGCCCGCGCTGGCCGCGCTGATGTGGAAGCTGATGACCAACCCCAATTTCGGCGTGCTGAGCTGGCTCGCCTCGCTGATGGGGTTTCCCGATTTCCGTTGGGCGTCCTCACCCGACACCGCGCTGCTGACCGTGGTGCTGGTGGATATCTGGGTCTATACGCCGTTCATCATGATCCTGCTGCTGGCCGGCCTGCGCAGCCTGCCGACCCAGCCGTTCGAGGCCGCCGCGCTCGACGGCGTGCCGCGCAGCTTCGTGTTCTGGCGCATCACCCTGCCGATGCTGACGCCGTATATCCTCACCGCATCGCTGTTCCGCCTGCTCGACAGCATCCAGCAGTTCGACATCATCTATGCGATGACCCAAGGCGGCCCGGGCGACACGCTGCTGGTGTTCCAGGTCGAGGCGTATCTGAACTTCTTCCAGTCCACCAACGTCGGGCGCTCGGCGGCGCTGATGATCATCCTGTGGGCGATCACCTATGTGCTGTCGTCGATCTTCATCAAGAACTGGCTGCGCCTGCGCGAACGCGCGCGCGGCGAAGCGTGAGGGAGCGCCGCCATGGAGCACACCTCGACCCTTGAGCGCGTCCTGCGCGGGCTCGCCATCGCGCTGATCGTGACATTCTTCATGTTCCCGATCATCTGGATCGTGCTGATGAGCTTCCAGACCAACGAGACCATCCTGCGCAGCCCGCCCTCCATCGTGTTCGCGCCGACGCTGTCGAACTATGTCGCGCTGATCACCGGCAAGCTGGAGTCCGCCGCAGGCACGCTCGACATCGCGTTCATGCGCAACCTCGGCAACTCGGTGCTGCTGTCCACCGCCTCGGTGGCGCTGGCGCTGGTGCTGGGGGTGCCGGCGGCCTACGCCTTTGCGCGGCACAAGTTTCGCGGGTCGGAGGATATCGCCTTCACGCTGCTGTCGTTCCGCTTCGCGCCGCCGCTCCTGGTGTTGCTGCCGCTGGCGCTGTATTTTCAGGACATCGGCCTCGCCAACACCTACATCGGGCTGATTTGGGTCTATCAGCTGATCTGCCTGCCGCTGATCCTGTGGATCGTGCGCGGCTATTTCGAGGACATCTCGGCGGACGTCGAATACGCCTACCGCATCGCGGGGCACTCATGGTTCGCGACCTTCCGCAAGATCGCGCTGCCGCTGGCCGGGCCGGGGATCGCGGCGGCAGGGCTGCTGGCGTTCATCTTCGCGTGGAACAACTTCGTGTTCGCGCTGGTGCTGGCCTCGGCCGACAAGCAGCCAGTGACGGTGGGCGCGCTGGCGTTCGTGACCGCGAGCGGCATCCAGTACGGCCAGATCGCGGCGGCCATCGTGCTGTCGATCGCGCCGACGCTGGCGCTGGCGCTCTATGCGCAACGCTATCTGGTCGAGGGCCTGTCCCTCGGCGCGGTGAAGGGGTGAGCGCCATGGGCGGGATCGAGCTGATCGACGTCACCAAGCGCTTCAAGAGCGACGTGGCGCTCGACGCGGTGTCGCTGCGCGTGGCGGAGGGCGAGACGCTGGCGCTGTTCGGGGCCTCCGGCGCCGGCAAGACCGTGCTGTTGCGGCTGATCGCGGGGGTGATCGAGCCGGACGCAGGCCGGATCATGCTCGGCGGGCGCGACATGGCGGACGTGGCGCCGGAGGAGCGCGGCGTCGGCATGGCGTTCCAGAACTTTGCGCTGTTTCCGCACATGACCGCGTTCGACAACATCGCCGCGCCGCTGACCGCCCAGCGCAAGGGCGCGGCGGCGCTCAAGGCGGGGGTGGAGGCGGTGGCGCGGCTGCTCAAGATCGACCATGTGCTCGACCACGCGCCGCGCGCGCTGTCCAACGGCCAGAAGCAACGCACCGCGCTCGCGCGCGCGCTGGCCGGCGCGCCGAAGGTGTTGCTGCTGGACGATCCGCTGCGCAACGTGGACGCCAAGCTGCGCTTCGAGATGCGGCTTGAGCTGCCGCGCCTGCTGGCCGCGCAGGGCGCCACCACGATCTACGTCACCCAGGACTACAAGGAGGCGATGGCGCTGGGCCACCGCATCGCGGTGCTGGAGGCGGGGCGCATCGTGCAGATCGGGACGCCTGCGGAGATCTATCTTGCGCCCGCCACGCTGGGCATCGCGCAACTGTTTGGCGACCCCGCGATCAACCTGCTGGAGGTGACGCCGGAGACGGACGCCCACGGCCCGCTGGCGCGGCTGTCGGACATGCGCGCGCCGCTCGATCCGGGCCTCGGCCACGCGGTGGGGCGGCCTTGCGTGCTGGGGCTGCGGCCGGAGGCGGTGCGCTTCGCCGACGCCGATGCGCCCGGCGCGATCCCGGTGACGGTGGAGGCGGAGACGCCGCTCAACGAAAAGGTGGTCTCGCTGACCGTCACCAGGCGCGGGCGCGAGATCCTGGTGTCGCGCCCGGCGGGCGCGCCCGGCCCGGCGGAAGGCCCGGCGCATATCGCCATCGACGCCGCCCACGCCCTG
>CAZRFB010000030.1:0-8502 GCA_964599185.1 uncultured Rhodobacterales bacterium
TGCGCATCCACCTCGAGACCGAGGCCGCGAAACTGGCCTATGACGCGCGCAACCGCTTCATCGCCGACCCCGCGTCGATGCCGCAGGGCCTTGCGCCGATGCTGGACGCAGGCAAGGTGGCGGCGCTGGCCGCGCTGATCGACCCGCAGAAGGCGATGCACGACGCGCGCAAGACCTCCGGCGCCGTCCACCGCGACACGGTCTGTGTGACGGTGGTGGACCGCGACCGCATGGCGGTGTCGCTGATCTACTCGATCTTTCACAGCTTCGGCTCGGGGCTGGCGTCGGACCGCTTCGGCATCCTGTTCCAGAACCGCGGCGCGGGCTTCACGCTGGAGCCGGGCCATCCGAACGAACTGGCGCCGGGCAAACGCCCGCTGCACACCATCATTCCGGGGATGCTGCGGCGCGAGGGGCGGCTGGTCATGCCGTTCGGCGTGATGGGCGGCCAGTATCAGCCGGCGGGCCATGTGCGGCTGGTCTCCAACATTGTCGATTTCGGCATGGAGCCGCAGGCGGCCATCGACGCGCCGCGCAGCTTCATCGAGGACGGCGTGCTGATGCTGGAGCGCGGCTACGACGAGGCGGTGATCGCGCCGCTGGAGGCGCTGGGCCACGCGGTCAGCCGCCGGGCCGATCCGCTGGGCGGCGCGCAGGCGATCGTGATCGACGCGGCGCGCGGCGTGCTGACCGGCGCCTCGGACCCGCGCAAGGACGGCTGCGCGCTGGGCTACTGAGGCCGCGCCGGTCGCGCCCCCGTCGCCGCATCATGCGTCGCCCCGGCCCCCGAGCCGGGGCCTACGCCGCCCTCGGCGGCATCGCCGCCACGAAGCGCTGGAACAGATAGCCGCTGTCCTGCGGGCCGGGGCTGGCCTCAGGGTGATACTGCACCGAGAACACCGGCCGCCCGTTCAGTCGCAGGCCGCAGTTCGAGCCGTCGAACAGCGAGACATGCGTCTCGACCACCCCGGCGGGCAGGGTCTGCGCATCCACCGCGAAGCCGTGGTTCATCGAGGTGATCTCGACGCGGCCGGTCTCCAGATCCTTGACCGGATGGTTGGCGCCGTGGTGGCCGTGGTTCATCTTGACCGTGGACGCGCCCAGCGCCAGCCCCAGCATCTGGTGGCCCAAGCAGATGCCGAACACCGCGATGTCGGTGGTCTCGATGATCTCGCGGATCATCGGCGCGGCGTAGGCGGCGGTCGCGGCGGGATCGCCGGGGCCGTTCGACAGGAACAGCCCGTCGGGGTTCAGCGCCTTGACCTGAGCCGCCGTGACCGAGGCGGGAACCACCATCACCGCGCAGCCCGCGTCGGTCAGCAGCCGCAGGATGTTGCGCTTGGCGCCATAGTCCACCGCCACCACGCGCCGGACCGGCGCGCTGTGGCGGGCGTAGCCTTCCGGCCAGACCCAGGCGCCCTCAGTCCAGTCATAGCCCTGCGCCGTGGTCACGTCGCGCGCCAGATCGGCGCCGACCAGCCCGGCGAAGGCGCGCGCCTGCGCGACAAGCGCCGCCTCGTCGAACACGCCGTCGCGGGCGTGCGCGATCACCGCATGGGGCATGCCCCTGGTGCGGATCAGCCGCGTCAGGCGGCGGGTATCGACGCCGCCCACGCCGATCAGGCCGCGCGCAATCATCCAGTCGCCGAAAGCGCCGGTCGCGCGCCAGTTCGACGGCGCCGTGGGGTCGTCGCGCACCACCGCGCCCAGCGCCGCCGCCTGCCCCGCTTCGTCATCCTGCGGGTTGGCGCCGACATTGCCGACATGGGGAAAGGTGAAGGTGACGATCTGCCCGGCGTAGGACGGATCGGTGAGGATCTCCTGATAGCCGGTCATCGCGGTGTTGAAGCACAACTCGCCCGCGCGCGCGCCCTCCGCGCCGAAACCCCGCCCGCGCAGCACCGTGCCATCGGCCAGCGCCAGCCGGGCGGTGAGGCGGGAATCAGGCGTGTGCGGCGATGTCATGGCGGCTCCCGTCGGCGGATTTGGCGCAAGCTAGACATCGCCCGGCAGCGCGTCAAGCATGCCGAAAACCTTATTTATACAATCATATCAATGTCTTGCAATTTTTACATCGCATTGCCCCGCCTCGGACGCTGCGATAGAGTCCGCATTGCGGCCAAGGTGCGGCCCCGGATGCTGAAGGCGCCCCGATGCGTGAGCGGATCACGGCCGCGCTCAAGGAAGCGGTCAAGGATGAGGACGCGACCCGCGTCGCCACGCTGCGGCTGATGCTCGCCACCCTCAAGGACCGCGAGGCCGCAGGCCGCGACGCCGAGGAGGCGCAGCCCGGCGCCGACGAGGCGCTGGAGATTTTCGCGACCATGATCAAGCAGCGCGAGGACTCGATCCGCGCGCATGAGGAAAGCGGCCAGATCGACCTTGCGGCGCGCGAACAGGCCGAAATCGACGTGATCCGCGCGTTCATGCCCCGCCCGATGAGCGGCGCGGAGATCGAAGCGGCGGTCAGCGCCGCCATCGCCGAGACCGAGGCCGCCTCGATCAAGGATCTTGGCCGGGTGATCGCGGCGCTGAAAATCCGCCATCCGGGCCGAATCGACCTCGGCAAGGTCGGCGCGCAGGTGCGCGCGGCGCTGGTCTGAAGCGCGCCTTGCCGCGCGCCTTGCCCGGCCGGTCGCCATCGGGTAAGCCCCCGGCGACCCCCTGAAGCGCCCGGAGCGCCCCCATGTCCGCCGAAAACAGCAAGCCCCGGACGAAAATCCGTCGCCCGCGCGCCGAGACGCCAAAAGGCTTTCGCGACTGGTTCGGCGCCGAGGTCGAGGCGCGAAACGCCATGCTGGCCAAGATCTGCGACGTCTATCGCCGCTACGGCTTCGACCCGCTGGAGACTTCGGGCGTCGAGACGGTCGAGGCGCTGGGCAAGTTCCTGCCCGACGTGGACCGCCCCAACGAGGGCGTGTTCGCCTTTCAGGACGACGACGACACCTGGCTCGCGCTGCGCTATGACCTGACCGCGCCGCTGGCGCGCGTCTATGCCCAGCACCAGCTTGCGCTGCCCACGCCCTATCGCCGCTACGCGGTCGGGCCGGTCTGGCGCAATGAAAAGCCGGGGCCGGGGCGGTTTCGCCAGTTCTACCAGTGCGACGCCGACACCGTGGGCGCCGCCACGGTGGCGGCGGACGCCGAGATCTGCGCCATGCTCGCCGACGCGCTGGAGGCGGCGGGGATCGCGCGCGGCGACTATGTGGTGCGCATCAACAACCGCAAGGTGCTGAACGGCGTGCTGGAGGCGATCGGCCTGGGCGACGCCGAGGCCCATGCGAGCCCGCGCGGCGTGGTCAGCCGCGCGGTGGACAAGCTCGACCGGCTGGGGCCTGAGGGCGTGCGCGCGCTGCTGGGCGAGGGCCGCAAGGACGAGAGCGGCGCCTTCACCAAAGGCGCCGGGCTGTCGGCGGATCAGATCGCCGTGGTGATGGGCTTCGTGCAGGCCGAAGGCGGCGACGGCGCCGCCACCTGCGCGGCGCTGCGCGCGCTCGTCGGCGCGACGGCGACCGGCGCCGAGGGTGTGGACGAGCTTGAGCAGATCGCCGCGCTGCTCGACGCGCAGGGCTATGGCGCCGACCGCATCCGGCTCGACCCTTCGGTGGTGCGGGGCCTCGGCTATTACACCGGGCCGGTCTATGAGGCGGAGCTGACGTTCGAGATCCTCGACGACAAGGGACAGCGGCGCCAGTTCGGCTCGGTGGCGGGCGGCGGGCGCTATGACGACCTCGTGAAGCGCTTCACCGGGCAGCTCACCCCCGCGACCGGCGTCTCGATCGGGGTGGACCGGCTGCTGGCGGCGCTGCGCGAGACCGGCCGCGTCGGGCGCGACGCCGCCGGGCCGGTGGTGGTATGCGTGATGGACCGCGCCCGCATGGCCGACTACGCCGCGATGGCCGCGGCGCTGCGCGGGGCCGGGATCCGGGCGGAGGTGTATCTGGGCGGCGGCAAGATGGCGCGCCAGCTCGGCTACGCCGACAAGCGCATGAGCCCGGTCGCGGTGATCGCGGGCGAGGATGAGTTTGCGCGCGGCGTGGCGCAGCTCAAGGATCTGGCGCTGGGCGCGCGGCTGGCGGCTGAGATCGAGACCAACGAGGCATGGAAGGCGCAGCCCGCGCAGATCGAAGTTCCGCGCGGCGATCTGGTGGACGCGGTGCGCCGGATGCTGGCGCGCGCCGGAGCGGCCTGAGTGGCCGCCGACCGCGCCTATCTGCTGGGCGGGCGCGTCGGCCCGGCGCGCGCGCGGCTGGCGGCGCTGACCGCGCGGATCATGGCGCGCTTCGAAGGCGCGGGCTGCGCGCGCGTCGATGTTGCGGCGCTGCACCCCGCCGACGCGCTGCTCGACGTCTATGGCGAGGATTTGCGCGGACGCGCCTTCGTGGTCGAGCAGCATGGCGGGCCGGAGCTGTTCCTGCGCCCCGACTTCACCGTGCCGGTGCTGCAACTGCACCGCGCCGCGCAGGCCGAACCGGCGCGCTACGCCTATCTGGGGCCGGTGTGGCGGCGCCAGGCGCCGGGGTCGTCGCGCCCGACCGAGTTTCTTCAGGCCGGGCTTGAGATCTATGGCGAGGACGCCGCCGGGGCGGACGCGGAGATTTTCGCGCTGCTCGCCGCCGCGCTGGCCGATGGCGGGGTGACGGCGCCGCAGGTGGTGACCGGCGATCTGGGGGTGATCATCGCGATCCTCGACGCGACGCCGATGCCGCCCGCGCGCCGCGCCGCGCTGAAGCGCCATTTCTGGCGGCCTGCGCGGTTTCAGGCGCTGCTGCACCGCTACGCCGCGCCCGCGCCTGCGCCGTCTGCGGCGCGCGCGGCGCTGCTGGCGGCGGCGGACGATGCGGAGGCGGTGGCGGCGCTGGCGCTTTCGGCGGGGGCGTTCGTCGGCGCGCGCAGCCTCGATGAGGTCGCCGCCCGCGCCGCCGCGCTGGCCGGGGACGCGCGCGCCGCGCCGATCCCCGCCGATTGCGCCCGGCTGCTCGACGCCGCGCTGGCGGTGGACGCGCCCGCCGCCGAGGCCCACGCGCGCCTGGGCGATCTCTGCGCGGCGGCGGGGGTGGACATCGCCCCGGCGCTCGACCGTTTCGCGCGCAGGCTCGACGCGCTGGCGCGGCGCGGGGTGGATGCGGGCGGCTTGCGGTTTCGCGCCGCCACCGCGCGCACGCTGGAATACTACGACGGCTTCGTGTTCGAGATGGCCGCGCCCAACCGGCCCGACCTGCCGCCGCTGGCGGGCGGCGGGCGCTATGACGGCATCGCCCGCGCGCTGGGCGCGACGCAAGCGGCGGCGGCGGTGGGCGGCGTGGTGCGGCCCGAGGCGCTGCTGGCCGCTGCGGGAGAAGCGCCATGCTGACGCTTGCGCTGCCGTCCAAGGGGCGGCTTCAGGAACTGACGATCGAGCGCTTCGCGCGCGCGGGCGTGACGGTGGAGCGCAGCGCGGACGGGCGCGAATACGCAGGCCGGGTTCTGGGCGTCGAGGGCGTCGCGCTGGCGCTGTTGTCGGCGGCGGAGATCCCCGGCGCGCTGGCCTCGGGCGCCGTCCATGTCGGCGTGACCGGCGAGGATCTGATCCGCGAACAGATCCCCGACGCCGACGCGCGCGTGGCGGCGCCGCTGCGGCTGGGCTTTGGCCACGCCGATCTGGTGGTCGCGGTTCCCGCCGTCTGGGTGGACGTGGAGAGCGTGCACGATCTCGACGAAGCGGCGGCGGCGTTTCGCGCCCGCCACGGCCGCCCGATGCGGGTGGCGACCAAGTATCACGCGCTGGCGCGGCGGTTCTTCGCCGAACGCGGCGTCGCCGATTATCGCCTGATCGACAGCCAGGGCGCCACCGAGGCCGGGCCGAAAAACCTCAGTTGCGAACTGATCGTGGACATCACCTCCTCGGGCGACACGCTGCGCGCCAACCATCTGAAGGTGCTGGAGGACGGCCTTATCCTGCGGTCGGAGGCGCTGCTGGCGGTGTCGCGCGCCGCGCCGTGGACGGCGCCCGCGCGCGCCGCGCTGGCGCAGATCGGCGCGCGGATGGGGTTTGACGCGGACGCGCTCAGGCTCTGAGCGCGTCCGCCCCGCCCTGCGCGCCTTTCTTGACCGCTCAGGGTCGCGGCGCAGGCTCGGCGCAGCGGTCGAGCAGATAGGCGATCGAGCGATACGGCCTGCCGCCGTGGTGGCTGAGGCCGATCTCGCAGGTGCGGCTCGACGACACGCCCTCCACGCACTCCTCTGGCAGGCTGTCTTTCAGCGTCGCCAGCGCGCTGGCGTTCAGCGCGGGCAGGGTGAAACCCTTGTCGCCCGACCAGCCGCAGCAGTTGATCCCGGCGGGCCTGACCGCGCGCTCGGCGCAGGCGCCGGCGAGCGCGGCGAGCTTGTCCTGCCCGCCGAGCTTGAGCGTGCTGCATGTCTGGTGCAGCGCCACCGTCCCCGCCCGCTTGGTCAGCTTCAGCTTCGGCATAACGTGGTCGTGCAGGAAGTCGGGCAGGTCGTAGAGCGTCATCTCGGCCTTGCGGCCCGTCAGCGCGCGAAACGCGCAGGGGCTGGTGTCGAACACCACCGGGTCGCGCCCTTCGCGCGAGGCGCGCCACAGCATCGCCTCCAGCTCGGCGCCCTTGCGGTCGGCCTCGTCCATCAGGCCCTGGCTCTCGAACGGCTGGCCGCAGCAGAGCTGGCCAAGCTGCGGCGGATAGACCACGTCATAGCCCGCCTTGCCGAGCAGCGAGATCACCTTGGCCGACAGCGGGTCGCGCTCCGCGTCGCCGCGCGCGGGGCCCATGGCGCGGCTGGCGCAACTGGGGAAATACACCACGCGCGGCCGGTCGCCCGAGGGCGCGGGCGGCTGCGCCACGCGCCCCGCGCCCGGCATCGCGGGCGTCCACAGCGGAATGCGCCCGCCCGACAGCTTGCGCGCGCCGCCGGTCACCGCGCTCATGGCGCGCGTCCCGATCAGCCGGTGCAACAGGTCCGTCGCGCCCAGGCCCTGCCGCGTGGCCCAGGTGACGGCGGCGAAGTTGCGTCCCACCCAGGCCGCGACGCGCGGGCCGGTCTTGCCCCAGCGCCGCGCGCGCAGCGTTTTCATCATCCGCCCGGTGTCCACGCCCACTGGGCAGGCCTTGGCGCAGAGGCTGTCAATCGCGCAGCTGTCGATCGCCTGATGCTGATAGGCGCTCTCCAGCGCGCGCAGCCGCTCCGGGTTGTCGCCGCTGCGACGCAGCGCCTCGATGGCGCGCAGGCCGACGATGCGCTGGCGCGGCGTCAGGGTGTAGTTGCGCGACGGGCAGACCGGCTCGCAAAAACCGCATTCGATGCACGGATCGACATGCGGATCGGCGGCGGGGATCGCCTTGATGTCGCGGATATGCACCTGCGGATCGTCGTTCAGGATCACGCCGGGGTTCAGCACGCCAAGCGGGTCGAACAGCGCCTTCAGCCGCCGCATCAGCGCGTAGGCCTGCGCGCCCCACTCCATCTCGACAAAGGGCGCCATGTTGCGCCCGGTGCCGTGCTCGGCCTTCAGCGAGCCGTCGTGGCCCTCGACGATCAGCTTCGCGAGGTCGTCCATGAAGGCGGCGTAGGCTTCGATGGCGCCCGCTTTCGCGAAATCGGGCGTCAGCACGAAGTGCAGGTTGCCCTCCAGCGCGTGGCCGAACACGATGGCGTCGTCATAGCCGTGGCGGGAGAACAGCGCGCGCAACTCCAGCGTCGCGTCGGCGAGCCGCTCGATGGGCACCGCCACATCCTCGATGATCACCGCCGTGCCGGTGGCGCGCATCGCGCCGACCGAGGGGAAGGCGCCCTTGCGCACCGCCCAGTATTGCTTGATCGCCTGCGGGTCCTCGGTGAAGGCGGCGGGTTCGATCATCCGCATGTCCGCCAGCGTCGCGCCCACCGCCGCCACCCGCGCGGCCAGCGCCCCGGCGTCCGCCGCGCGGGTCTCGATCAGCAGCGCGGCGGCGCCTTCGGGCAGCGCGGCGAGGTTTCCCGGCATCCCCGGCTGGTTCTCGACCGCGCGCAGGCTGAGCCGGTCCATCAGCTCCACCGCGTCCACCGGCTGCGTCTTGAGCGCGATGGTCGCCTCGCAGGCGGCGCGGATGTCGGGAAACAGCGCCAGCGCGGCGGCCTTGAAATGCGGGTCGGCGACCGTGTGATAAGTGATGCGCGCGATGAAGCCCAGCGTGCCCTCCGACCCGATCATCAGGTGCTGGAGGATGTCGATGGGGTCGTCGTAATCCACCAGCGCGTTCAGGCTGTAGCCGCAGGTGTTCTTGATCGCGAACTTGCGCCGGATGCGCGCCGCCAGCGCGTCGTCGGCCAGCACCCCGGCGCGCAAGGCCGCCAGCCCGCTCAGCAGCGCGGCGTGGCTTTTGGCGAAGGCCGCGCGCGAGGCCGGGTCGGCGGTGTCGAGCACGCCGCCGTCGGCCAGCATCACCCGCATCGCGGCCAGCGTGCGATAGCTGTTCTGCGCCGTGCCGCAGCACATGCCGCTGGCGTTGTTGGCGGCGATGCCGC
>CAZRFB010000031.1:0-3198 GCA_964599185.1 uncultured Rhodobacterales bacterium
CACCGCGCTCATGACGCCGCCGGATGGTCGAGCGCCACGTCCATCGCGCGCGGCTCGGCCTCAAGCGGGCTGGTCCAGAGCCGGGTGAAGGCGCGCGCGAACGGCTCGCCCTCATGCACCACCGAGCGCACCGCCTCGCAGATCGGCATGTCAACGCCGCGCGCGCGGGCCAGATCGGTGACGGACAGCGCGTTGGCGACGCCCTCCACCAGCACCTTTCCCGACGGCGCGTCGCCGCGCCCGCGCGTCACGCCATAGGCGTAGTTGCGCGACTTGGGGTCCGACGCGGTGAGGCTGAGATCGCCCATCCCCGACAGCCCGCTCACCGTCTCGAACCGCCCGCCCAGCGCGTAGGCGAGGCGCTTGATCTCATCGAGGCCGCGCGTGATCAGCGCGGCGCGGGCGTTGTGGCCAAAGCCTGCGCCCTCGGCCATGCCGCAGGCGATGGCGATCACGTTCTTGACCGCGCCGCCGACCTCGACGCCGGTGATGTCGTCGGAGATGTAGGGGCGGAAGGTGACGGTGCCGAGCGACAGCGCCAGCCTTGCCGCCACGCTGCTCTCCGGGTCCGGGCCGCCCGCGCAGGCCGAGGCGATCACCACCGCCGTCGGCAGGTCGCGCGCCACCTCGTCGGCGAAGCTGGGGCCGGACAGCGCCGCCACCGCGTGGCCCGGCGCCGCCTGTTCGGCCACCGCGCTCATCAGCAGGCCGGTCTCGCGCTCGATGCCCTTGGCGGCCAGCGCCACCGGCACGCCAGGCGCGAGATGCGCCGCAAGCCGCGTCATCGTCTCGCGCAGCGCATGCGACGGCACCACCACCAGCGCCAGATCGGCGCCCAGAACCGCTTCCGCCAGATCGGCGGTCGCCCTCAGCCCCTGCGGCAGCGCCACGTCGCCCAGATAGGCGGGGTTGCGCCGGGTGCGGGTGATGGTGTCGGCGTGGTCCGCGTCGCGCGTCCACAGCACGGTCTCGCGCCCGGCGCGCACCGCGACG
This sequence comes from uncultured Rhodobacterales bacterium, assembly GCA_964599185.1. GTDB lineage: Bacteria > Pseudomonadota > Alphaproteobacteria > Rhodobacterales > Rhodobacteraceae > Rubrimonas. Next base: position 994 of record CAZRFB010000031.1, read on the forward strand.
GCGGCCAGCGCCGCGCCCCAGGCGCCGCCGCCGATCACCGCGATGCGGCGATAGGGGGTGTTGCGGTCCGACGCCTGATGGCGTGCGAGGTCGATGATCGGCATCGTGCCTCCTTCACTGACAAGAGCAATGCAGATGTGTTTGACGCCAGTCAGCATACACGCTGCACCGCACAATGCAAGTATGTCAAATGGAATGAGGCTAATTACTTATCGTTAACGCTTCATTGTATTGTTGTATTTCTGAGTGATGTATTGATGGTAGTCAGAGGCACACAAGGATAATAATGAATACAACGCGATATTTCAAAACACCTAGCGCCGCGACGGAGCGCAAGAAATCGCCCGCCGACGCGGCCCCTGCGCCGCGCCCGCTTCCCCCGCCGTCGCGCTTCGGGTAAGGAGCGCGCTTGGTCTGGTCAGGAGTTTCAGCCATGGGTTATCGGGTCGCGGTCGTCGGCGCCACGGGCAACGTGGGGCGCGAGATGCTGAACATTCTCGCCGAGCGGGAGTTTCCCGTCGATGAGATCGCCGTGCTCGCCTCACGCAAGTCGCTGGGCACGCAGGTCAGTTTTGGCGACCGCACCCTCAAGACCACCGACCTCGACACGTTCGACTTCGCGGGCTGGGACATCGCGCTGTTCTCGATCGGGGCCGAGGCGACCAGGACCTATGCGCCGCGCGCGGCGGCGGCGGGCTGCGTGGTGATCGACAACTCGTCGCTGTATAGAATGGACCGCGACGTGCCGCTGATCGTGCCGGAGGTGAACCCCGACGCGATCATGGACTACGCGAAGAAGAACATCATCGCCAACCCCAACTGCTCGACCGCGCAGCTGGTGGTGACGCTGAAGCCGCTGCACGACCGCGCCCGCATCAAGCGCGTGGTGGTGGCTACCTATCAGTCGGTCTCCGGCGCGGGCAAGGAGGGGATGGACGAGCTGTGGCTCCAGACCAAGGGCATCTATGTGCCGGGGCAGGAGCGCGCGCCATCGAAATTCACCAAGCAGATCGCCTTCAACGTGATCCCGCACATCGACGTATTTCTTGACGACGGCCAGACCAAGGAAGAATGGAAGATGGTCGCGGAGACCAAGAAGATCCTCGATCCGAAGATCAAGCTCACCGCGACCTGCGTGCGGGTGCCGGTGTTCGTCGGCCATTCCGAAGCGGTCAACATCGAGTTCGAGGAGCCGCTGAGCGCCGAGGAGGCGCGCGACATCCTGCGCGAGGCGCCCGGCGTGATGGTTTTCGACAAGCGCGAGGACGCGGGCTACATCACCCCGGTCGAATGCGTCGGCGAGTTCGCCACCTACGTCAGCCGCATCCGCGACGACAGCACCATCGACAACGGCATCAACCTGTGGTGCGTCAGCGACAACCTGCGCAAGGGCGCCGCGCTGAACGCGGTGCAGATCGCCGAGTTGCTGGGCCGCCGGGTGCTGAAGAAGGGCTGAGGCGCCCGTCGGTCGTCAACCCCAGCGCGCGACGGCGGCCTCGTCGCTTTCGCGCGCATCCACCCAAGCCTCGCCCGAGGCGCCGGCCTCCTTCTTCCAGAACGGCGCGCGGGTCTTGAGATAGTCCATCAGGAACGCCGCCGCCTCGAAGGCCGCGTGGCGGTGGCGGCTGGCGGCCAGCACCAGCACGATGTTGTCGCCCGGCGCCAGCGGCCCGACGCGGTGGATGATGGCGACGCCGCTCAGCGGCCAGCGCGCGCGCGCCTGCGCCTCGATCTCGGCCAGCGCGCGTTCGGTCATCGCGGGATAGTGCTCCAGCGTCATGCGCTGGTCCGCGCCGCCGCCCGCGATCTCGCGCACCAGACCGGTAAAGCTGACCACCGCGCCGATGTCGCGGTCTGTCGCGGTCAGCGCCGCGATCTCGGCGGCGATGTCGAAATCGGCCTCCTGCACCCGCACGGCCATGTCAGCCGCCGGTCACGGGGGGAAAGAACGCCACTTCGCGCGCGCCCTTCAGCGGCGCCGCCATGTCGGCCATGGTCTGATCGACCGCCACGCGCACCGCGCTCATGTCGCTGAACGCCGCCGCATAGCGCGGCTCGCGCGCGCGCAGCTCGCCCACCAGATCGGCCACCGTGGCGGCGTCGGTCTGAACCTCCTCGCGCGCGGCGCCGATGCGCTCACGCAGCCAGGCGAAATAGAGCACCTGCATCTCAGCCCTCTCCCCGCCTCACGAACGCAAGGCCGCG
>CAZRFB010000032.1:0-1974 GCA_964599185.1 uncultured Rhodobacterales bacterium
TAACTCCCTCTCAGCGCCGCCTTAGCTCAGTTGGTTAGAGCACCAGATTGTGGATCTGGGGGTCCCCCGTTCGAGCCGGGGAGGCGGTACCACTTTCCCGGCGCCGGAATATTCGCCGACGCAGCGGATATCGTCTTCAAATCATGAGGTTGGCCACCGCGCCCGACGCCTGCTCAGCCTCGGCGCGTCCGGCCCCCGGCGCCCCGAAAGCCCCGGAATCGGCCGTAGTTCGCAGTCTGGTTCGCACTTTCGCCGCCAGAGGCCGCTCAAGGCCGCCGCCGCCGCGTGGCGCGTTCGACGCCGATGCGCCGGTCCCGATGCGCCCCCTCAGCCAGGCATTCCTGACGCCCCCGAGAAAAAAATCGCGCGATCGCTTTTGGAATTTTCAAAAGATCCCCTGTTGTCTTCGGAGCGGCCAGACGCGGCGCTCCGGAAGCGGAGACAGGCGATGGCGCGGCGATCGATTGAAACCATGCACGGGCTGCCGAACTGGCCGCTGATGCTCACGGCCGCCGCCGCTGCGGCGTTTCTCAGCCTGACCGAGAGCGACTTTGTCACTGCGGTCCGGCACGGCGAACTGCCGCCGCCCCGCGAGATCGCGGGCAAGCGGCTCTGGTCGCGCCCCGAGATCGAACGCTGTCTCGACCCCGCCAGTCCGCAGCCGGCTCAGTCCGATCCGATCGCCGCCGCGATCGCCGCGCATGGTGCGCGCGGCCTGCGCGGGGCCACGCTATGAAAGTGGTCCTCAAGGGCGTCTACGCCAAGCACAAGAAACTCGCGTCGGGGAGCGTCGCGACGTACTTTTATCACCGCGCCTCCGGCGCGCGCGTGCCCGGTCGGCCGGGCGACGTCGCGTTTCACGCAAAGCTCCACGCGTTGAACACGCGCCCGGTCGGTGTCGCGACGGTCGACCACTCGTTCAAGCGGCTGGTCGACGCCTATCGCAAGTCGGTCGGATACGCCGAACTGAAACCCATTACAAAAAAGGAGTATGATCGCCACATCGACCAGAGCCTGATGCCGGTTCTCGGCCAGTTTGCGGTGGAGGCCATCACCCGGTCTCACAGGGCGAAGCTGATGAGCAACCATGCGGCGACGCCGACAAAGGCGAGAGCGATCAAGCGAACCGCCTCGGCGCTGTGGTCGTTCGCGGTCGACGGCATGGAATGGCTTCAGCAAAACCCGTTTCACGGCATGGAGGGCAGGCGGCGGCGCAACGAGGAGGGCCAGGCGCCGCTATCGGAAGACGACATTGCGACGTTCAGGCGCGCGAACCCGCCCGGGACGCGGGCGCGGCTCGCTTTCGAGATCGGCCTGGGTTCGGCTGCGCGGATCCTCGACATCACCCGCGTCCCCGCCGCCGCGATGCGATCGGGGACGATTTCGATGAAGACCAGCAAGACCGGCGCAGTCATCGTCTTTTCGGTCACCAACCAGATGCGCGCCGCGTTCGCGGCGTGGGAAGCCGCCTGCGCGGCTGCAGGCGCCCCGCTTGGACGCTGGGTCTTTGCCGGAAAGAAGGACCAGCCGCTGCACAAGCGCACCTTGAGCAAGGCGATGGCGGAGGCCTTCGCCATCGCCGGGTTCGACATAGGGACCCGCACGCATGCATTGCGCTATTCGTCGGCGATCCGATTGCTGGAGTCAGGGCGCGACTATGACGAAATCGCCGAGCACTGCGGTCACAGCATGGCGGCGATGGCCAAGAAATACTGCGCCAAGCGCCGCCGCGGCGCCCGGCGCGCAGCGGTGATGGATGATTTCGACGCATGCAACGCCGATGTGGCGCAGTCCGGGACGCCGGAAGACGCTGCGGCCACGGTTGCGATGGTCGCCGACACGACCGCCGATGCCGGCGGTGCGCCGGTTTGGGTGGCTGGCCTGGTCAGGGCGGACCGGATCAGGGTAACGGCGGCAGCCGCCCGTCGCGTGGCGCAGATGGCCGCCCGCAGGGCGCCCGGGTAGCGCCGAAAA
>CAZRFB010000033.1:0-1901 GCA_964599185.1 uncultured Rhodobacterales bacterium
GCAGGCGGCGACGTTTCTCGCCATCATCTTCGGCGCCATCGCGGGCAACGAGCTGATCCTCACCGATAACGGCGTGACGGTGGTCTCGGTGGTGGTGGTCGGCGTGGCGGTGCTTGGCTTCATCGCGTCGCTGTTCACGCCCCCCGCCCCGCCGCTGGGGCCGGGCGAGCGGGTTGACCCGGTGTTTCCCCGCGCGATCTGGCGGCTGATCGCGCGCTGCATGAAAACGCCGCGCGCCTTCAAGGCGATCATCGCCATCGCGTGGTTCTGGTTTCTCGGCGCCACCTTCCTGTCGCTGCAGCCGGCCTATGTGAAGCAGGGCCTCGGCGCCGACGAGGGCGTGCTGACCGTGCTGCTCACCACCTTCTCGGTGGGCGTCGCGCTGGGGGCGCTGGCGTCGGAGCGGCTCAACAAGGGGATGGTCAGCCTCAACATGCCGCCGATCGGCGCCGTCGGCATCGCGGTGATCGCGGTCGAGTTGTGGCTGGCGACGCAGGCCGCGCCCGCGCCGATGGCGGACGCGCTCTACACCCGCGCCGAGTTCTTCAGCCACGCCGCAGGCTGGCGCGTCGCGCTCGACTTCACCCTGCTGGCTGCCTTCGCGGGCACCTATGTCACGCCGCTGAACGCCGTGCTCCAGACGTCGGCGCCGGAGGCCGAGCGGGCGCGCTTCATCGCCTGCTCGAACGTGATGGACGCCGCCGGGATGGTGGTCTCCGCCGTCATTGTCGCGTTCTGCGTGATGCTGGGGCTTCAGGCCATTGATATTCTTGCGCTGTTCGCGCTCAGCGGCCTTGTTGTGGCGCTGGTGGTGGCGCGCCACGCGCCCGCGACGCGGCTGGGGCGGATCGCGCTTGCGGCGTTTCCGCGCTCACCCGCCGAATGACTGCGCCGAAAGATCGCACGGGTGATCGCGCGCGGGCCGCGATGCTGCTAGGCTTGCGCGAGGATGATGGGAGCGGCGATGGACAAGCCTGACAACGCCTTCTGGCGGCGCAAGACGCTGGAGGAGATGACAAAAGCGGAGTGGGAATCGCTCTGCGACGGCTGCGGGCGCTGCTGCCTGCTGAAGCTGGAGGACGAGGACGACGGGTCCATCGCCTATACCCGCATCGCCTGTCGCCTGTTCGACAGCGCCACCTGCCAGTGCGGCAACTACGCCCTGCGCTCAAAGCTGGTGCCGGGCTGCGTGCAGCTCACGCCGGTCTCGATCCGCGAGGCGGCGCACTGGATGCCCGAGACCTGCGCCTATCGCAGGCTGGCGGAGGGGCGCGACCTGCCGGAGTGGCACCCGCTGCTCACCGGCGATGCGTGGTCGCCGCACGACGCGGGCGTGTCGGTGATGGGCTGGACGATCCCCGAGTATGAGGTGCATGAAGACGACTATGAGGATTACGTCATACCGGGGATGAACTGATGCTGTTCTCCAGCGACAATATCGCCGCCTGCGCGCCCGAGATGTTCGAGGCGATGGCGCGCGCGAACCACGGCGCGGCGAAGCCCTATGGCAATGACGACGGCACGGCGCGGGTTCAGGCGCTGGTTTCGGCGGTGTTCGAGCGGCCCGCAAAGGTCTATCTGGTCGCCACCGGCACCGCCGCCAACGCGCTGGCGCTGGCGTGTCTCTGCCCGCCGTGGGCGACGGTCTATTGCCACCGCAACGCCCATGTCGAGGAGGACGAGTGCGGCGCGCCGGAGTTCTACACCGGCGGCGCCAAGCTCACCCTGCTGGGCGGCGCCCACGCCCGCATCGCGCCCGACGCGCTGGCCGACGCGCTGCGCTTCACCGCGCGCGCCGGGGTGCACAACGTGCAGAAGGGCGCGCTGTCGCTGACCCAGGCCACCGAGGCGGGCGCCGCCTACACCGTCGAGCAGGTGACGCGGCTGGCGGAGATGGCGCA
>CAZRFB010000034.1:0-2709 GCA_964599185.1 uncultured Rhodobacterales bacterium
GCGCACCGAGTTGCGGCTGATCCCGCGCTCCCGGCTGATCTCCTTGATGCTCTTGCCGTGAACAAAATGGTCCCGCCGGACCTTCGCCGTCGTCTCCAAGGAAATCATCCCCACTCTCGCCCCGATCTTCCAGCATGAAGAACGAAGCCGCTGCACAACCGCAGGGAGGGGTCAAATTTGGACGCCTATCACCCCGCGTAGGGGGTCATTTTTGCGCGCCGATCTACACCCGGCACGGGCGGAGACCCGGTCACGGGGCTCCGTTCATGGCCAGCGCGGTCCCCGGCGGCGCCGGGGAGACGCCCCACGGGCGCCAATCGTCGCCAGCCACCCGCAGCCGTTCAGGGACGCAGTCGCGACAGTCGCTCGTCGAGCGCGTTCGACGGCAGAAAGACCGCCCGATCGCCCCGCCACGCCTCCAGCGCCGCGACCAGAAGATCCGCGCTGCACGCGGCATGGGCGTCGAGCTCGTCGATCACCCAGAGCACGCCATGAACGCGCGCACCCTCGCCGCCAGCCACGCGGCGAAGCAGGTTGTCGCCGGTCAGAAGGATGCTGTCGGACCAGCAGCGCGCGGCGACCAGACAGAAACAGTCGTTCGCCGAGAGCCTGGGATAGGCGCCCTTGACGGCGAAAGCTTCGCCGACGCGGTCCGCCGGCAGATCGAAGGTCTCCAGACCACCGTCGTCGAGCACGCTCCAGTCGTCATCGGTGAAGTCGATCAACTCGGCGCGCACCGGCAGCGGGATCACGAAGCGGTAGGGCAGGGACATCAGCGCGCGCAGAAGCCGCCCCTTGCGCAAGTCGATCAGACAGGAGGCGTCATTGACGACGACGCGGCGCGGCTGCGGGGTCACGGCGCACGCGGTCCCTTGATCTGCCGCTCCACCGTCGAGAGGCTGCATTTCAGGAGCTGCGCGGCGCGCACCGGGGAGATGAGCTGTTCAGCCAGCGCGCGATAGACGAGGCTCTCAAACCGGGCGGGCTGCTCCAGCGCGCCGAGCCCTTCTTCGGGGCGGATCGGCTCCGGCTCGGCGGTGCGCCATCCGCGCGCATAGGTGCGGAACGCGTAGTCGACAACCGCCGCCGGGATCAGACCGACGTCCCGGAGACGGATCAGCATCGCCGCCGCCGACATGCCATAAAGGCGCTTGAGGCGAATGAGCTCGTGATAGGTCACGTTGCGCCGGTTGGCGCCGACCTCCCCCCTGAGGTGATCGGCGGGCGCGAGAAACGCCGCCCCGAAACGGTGCATCGCTTTCTCGAGGTTCAAGGCGGGATCGGCCACGCCGAGGATGACCCGGTGCGCAAGCTCATGGGCGAGGTTGAAGCGCTTGCGCTCGACGTTGGTGCGGGTCGAGACCACGACGATGTCGGCGTTCGGTCGGCCGCTGGTCCGCTTGACCGCGCAGGCCAGACCGTCGAAGCGATCCGGCAGGTCGGCCTCGACCACCTTGACGCCCTTGTCCTCAAGCAGGCTGGTCATGCTCGGGATCGGGTCGAGGCCAAGAAGCCAGAGCTCGCGCAGCCGCCGCGCACAGCCCTCGACGTCCTCGATGCGGTCGAGCGCGGCGCAACGGACGTCGCCGAACAGATCCCGGGCGGGTTCTATCTCCAGGATATCCTCGATTGCGAGATAGTCCTCGACCTTCTCGATCACGATCGCTTCCGCCTGCGCGCGGTCGCGCGCCGAGGTCGCCGAATGCTTGCGGAACTCGATCCCGACCAGCGCCTCGACCTGACGGCCCATCAGAAAATCGAGCGACACCCCGAGCGCCTTGCCGAGGCCGACGAGCACCGCCGAGCTCGGCATCATCCTGCCTGCCTCGTACTTGCTGATCGCCTGAGCCGAAACGCTCGGCGCGGTCCTCTCGGAGAGGCCCTGCAACGACAGCCCAGCCTTTTTTCGCGCCAGCTTCAACCGCTGTCCAAACATCACGCCTGCTCCCGGTCAGATTGGTTGACGTTCAACCCTTGTTCCTTCATATCTAAACACAGTGTAGAATCCGTTTCAAGGATGCGTTCGCTCAGGAGGGCGATATGTCGAATAAAAATCAACATGTTGTGCCGCACGCCGCTGGGTGGGCCGTCAAGGCCGCCGGCAATCAGCGCGCGTCGTCTGTTCATCCGACGCAGGCCGGAGCTATCGCGGCCGCGCGCGACGCGGCCGTCAAGGCGAAGAGCGAGCTGCTGATCCATGGTCGCAACGGACAGATCAGGGACCGCAGCACCTACGGCAAGGACCCCTATCCTCCGAAAGGCTGAAGGAAACCGCAGATGAAGATCAGCATGACGATCAACGGCCGCGCCGTCACGTCGCCGGATCAGATCGCGCGCGCGCTGCGAGAAGCGACCCAGAAGCAGATCGACGGTGCGATGAAACGCGCCGCTGGTCCGGGCGTCAGGGTGCGCAAGACCCGGGAAGGCTACGTCGCTGAAGGGTCGGAGGCACAGATCAACGCCATGGCGCGCCGCCTGCGCTGAGGCGCGCGCGCCTGCGCTGCTACGGTCGCAGCCCATTCGGCTGGCCGGCCCGCGCTGCGGATCGCCACGGTCGAGCCGTCTCCGCGAAAGGCTCTGGCCCGCGCCCCCGAGGGGGCGCGGGCCTTGGGCGTCACCGCCCGGTGTCGGGGTTCCAGATCAGGGAGAAGAGGTCGGCGTCGTCCTGCCCCGCCATCTGGCCGAGCGTGGCGTAGAGGGTCCGGGGCA
>CAZRFB010000035.1:0-8782 GCA_964599185.1 uncultured Rhodobacterales bacterium
CTGGGCCGACGGCGCCCAGACGCTGGAGGCGGCGCAGACCGCGAAAAAGCGCCACATCGCCGCCAAGCTTGACCTCAAGCCGGGGCAGCGGGTGCTCGACATCGGCTGCGGCTGGGGCGGCATGGCGCTGTATCTGGCGGCAGTGGCGGATGTGGAGGTGGTCGGCGTCACGCTCGCCGAGGAGCAACTCAAGATCGCTCGGGCGCGTGCGCAAGCGGCGGGGCTGGCCGACCGGGTGCGATTCGAGTTGTGCGATTATCGCAAGGTGGAGGGATCGTTCGACCGCGTCGTGTCGGTGGGGATGCTGGAGCATGTCGGGATCGATCAGCTTCCGGCGTATTTTCTGACCTTGCGCGACCGGCTGAGCGCCGACGGCGTGGCGCTGATCCACTCGGTCAGTCGCCGCGGGCCGCCCGGCGTGACCGGCCCGTTCATCCGCAAGCACATCTTCCCCGGCGGCTATTCCCCCGCGCTGTCCGAGACCATGGCGGCGGTGGAGACCTCCGGCCTCTGGACGCTCGACATCGAGATCTGGCGGCTGCACTACGCCGAGACGCTGCGCGCCTGGCGCCAGCGGTTTTTCGCCGCGCAGGATCAGTTGCCGGCGCGCTATGACGCGCGGTTCCGGCGGATGTGGGATTTCTACCTCGCCGGTTGCGAAGGCTCGTTCCGCTATGGCGGCGCCACGGTTTTCCAGCTTCAGCTCGGCGCCGCGCGCGACGCGGCGCCGCTGACGCGCGACTACATCGACCGCGCCAAGGCGGCGCTGCTGGCGCGCGAGGCTGACGCCTTGCCGGGCCTGCTCGCCTCGACCGACGCGGCGTTCAACGCTGGACGCGGCGACGCTGGACGCTAGGGTGCGTCGGGCGACGCTCCCTTATCTCAGGATGACCCGATGACCGATCTTGGCGCCCTGGCGGCGCAGCTTGTGGACGCCGCGCTGAAGGCGGGGGCGGATGCGGCGGACGCGCTGGCGATGTCCGGCGCCGACGTGTCGATCGCGGTGCGCGGCGGCGCGCTGGAGGAGGCCGGGCGCAGCGAGACGCTCGATTTCGGCGTGCGCGCGCTGGTGGGCAGGCGGCAGGCCTGCGTCTCCGCCTCCGACGCGCGGCCCGACACGATCCGCGCGCTGGCCGAGCGCGCGGTGGCGATGGCGCGCGAAGCCCCCGAGGACCGCTGGTGCGGGCTGATGGACGCAGGCGCGCTGGGCGCGCCCGTCGATCCCGCGACGCTGATGCTTCAGGACGCCGCCGCCGCGCCCGAACCCGCCGCGCTTCAGGCGCTGGCGCTGGAGGCCGAGGCGGCGGCGCGCGGCGTGGCGGGCGTGGCGCAGGTGGACAGCGCGCAGGCCAGCCATGGCCGCACCGCGCTGGCGCTGGCGGCGTCAAACGGCTTTCACGGCGGCTATGCGCGCACCACGGTCGGCCTGTCGGTCTCGGCCATCGCGGGCGAGGGGACCGCGATGGAGGGCGACTACGACTACGCCGCGCGCCGCCGCATGGCCGATCTGCCCTCGCCGGGCGAGATCGGCCGCCGCGCGGGCGCGCGCGCGGTGGCGCGGCTCAACCCGCGCAAGGCGCCCTCCGGCGCGTTCCCGGTGCTGTTCGACCGCCGCGTGGCGCCCTCGCTGATCGGGCATCTGCTGGCGGCGGCCAACGGCGCGGCGGTGGCGCGCGGGGCGAGTTGGCTGTCGGGGCGGATGGGCGAGGCGGTGCTGCCAGACTGGGCCGACGTGCTGGAGGATCCGCTGCTGCCCGGCGGCCCCGCGTCGCGGCCGTTCGACGCCGAGGGCGTGGCGGCGCGGCCGCAGCCCGTGGTGACGGACGGGCGGCTGGCGCGCTGGCTGCTGGACGGGGCGACGGCGCGGCAATTGGGGCTTGAGACCACCGGCAACGCGCGGCGCGGCGTCTCCTCGCCGCCGAGCCCTGGCGCGAGCAACATCCGGATCAGCATCGGCGACCGCTCGCCGCAGGCGCTGATGGCCGAGATGGGGCGCGGGCTCATGGTCACCTCGCTGATGGGCGCCAGCGTCAACCCCACCACCGGCGCCTACAGCCGCGGCGCGGCGGGGTTCTGGATCGAGAACGGCGCGATCGCGCATCCGGTCTCGGAGGCGACCATCGCCGGGTCGCTGCCCGACTTCCTGCGCCGGATGATCGCGGCCGACGACCCCGACCCCTACGCCGCCACTTCGGTTCCCGCGCTGCTGGTGGAGGGTCTCGTTGTCGCCTGAGGACGACCGCGCGCTGCTGGCCGGGGCGGCGCGCGCGGGCGGCGATGCGGCGATGACGTTCTTTCGCCGCGACCCGAAGCGATGGGACAAGCCGGGCGAGGCCGGGCCGGTCACCGAGGCCGATCTGGCGGTGGACGCGCTGCTGACGCAAACCTTGCGCGCCGCGCGGCCCGGCTATGGCTGGTTGTCGGAGGAGACGCCCGACGACGCCGCGCGGCTGAGCCATGAGACGGTGTTCATCGTCGATCCCATCGACGGCACCCGCGCCTTCATCGCGGGCGAGACCGGCTGGTGCGTGGCGCTGGCGGTGGCGCGGGCCGGGCGGATCACGGCGGCGGCGGCGTGGTTCCCCGCGCTGGGCGCGCTCTACACGGCGGCCGAGGGGCGGGGGGCCTTGCGCGACGGCCAGCCGATCCGCCATTCGGGGCGCAGCGCGCTGGGCGGCGCCGCCGTGCTGGCGGGCGCGGCGCAACTGGGGCCTGAGCACTGGCCGCACGGCGCGCCGCCGGTGACGCGCAGCCTGCGCCCGTCGCTGATCCAGCGGATCTGTCTGGTGGCCGACGGCGGTTTTGACGCGACGCTGAGCTTTCGCAGGACGTGGGAATGGGACATCGCCGCCGGCGCGCTGATCGCGTCCGAAGCCGGGTGCGCCGTGACCGACGGCGCGGGCGCGCCGCTGCGCTTCAACGCCGCCGACCCGCGCGCGGAGGGGCTGATCGTGGCGCCGCCGCCGCTGCACGCCGCGCTGATGGACCGGCGGCGGCGCTGACTCCCCCCCCGCGCTCAGGCGCGCGGCGTTGAACCCGCGCGCAGGCGCGCGGCGCCGACCTCCGGCGCCGGGCCGCGCGGCGTTGACCCCTGCGCGCGCGCGGCTATGGTGCGCGCGACCCCGGCGGCGCGCGGCGCCCCGATCCGCAACGGAGCGCGTCCATGACCGTCAGGCTGCATCTCGTGTTCGGCGGCGAACTGAAGCACCCGCAATCGGGCGACTTCGTCGATCCTTCGGCGCTGGACGTGGTGGGGATCTATCCCAATTACGCCAAGGCGCATGATGCGTGGAAGGCCGCCTCGCACCGCACGGTGGACAATGCGAAGATGCGCTATTTCATCGCCCACCTGCACCGCCTGCTCGACGCCGACGACGAGAGCAGCGAGGAGGCCGACAAGGCCTGAGCCGCCGGCGATGCGCCTGCGCGATTTCTCCTCCGGCGCCGCGATCCGCGCGCTTGGCTGGCTGGGCGCCGCCTATATCCGGCTTGCGTGGGCGACGACGCGCTGGCGGGTGGAGGGGCTTGAGCATCGCCAGGCGCTGATCGCCGCGCCGGGGCCGCTGATCGGCGCGTTCTGGCACAACAGGATCGTGTTCTCGCCGATGACGCGGCTGCCGGGGCGGCGCGCCCATGCGGTGATCTCCGCCAACCGCGACGGCGAGTTCATGGCCGCGGTGGCGCGCAGCTTCGGTGTGGCGCTGATCCGCGGCTCCAGCGCCGACCCGCGCAAGCCGATGAAGGACAAGGGCGGGCGCGCGGCCTACGCGGCGTCGCTGCGCGCCCTGCGCGCGGGCGACACCGTGGTGATCGCGGTGGACGGCCCGCGCGGGCCGAGGATGCGCGTTCAGCCCGGCGCGGCGGCGCTGGCGCTCGCGGCGTCGGCGCCGATCGCGCCGGTCGCCTTCGCCACGCGGCGCGGGCGCTATCTGGATAGCTGGGACCGGTTTTTGCTGCCCTGGCCGTTCGACAGCGGCGTGATGGTCTATGGCGCGCCGCTGCCGCCGCCCGCCAGGGCGACGCCCGGAGCGATGGAGGCGCACCGCCAGGCGCTGGAGGCGGCGCTGACCGAGGTGAGCCGGCGCGCCGACACTCTGGCGGGCCGTGCGCCCATCGCCGCCGCGCCGCAAGCATGAGCGCGTCGTCGGCATGAGCCCCGCGCTGACGCTCTATCTTCTCGCCGCGCGGCTGGCGGCGCCGTTCGCGCGGCTGCTGCTGGCGCGGCGGGCGGCGCGGGGCAAGGAGGATCCGGCGCGGCTGGGCGAGCGGATGGGGCTGCCCGGCCTGCCGCGCCCGGCGGGGCAGTTGGTCTGGCTGCACGGCGCCAGCGTCGGCGAGGCGATGGCGGCGCTGGCGCTGATCGCGCGGATGGGCGCGGCGCGCCCCGGTCTGGCGTTCCTGCTGACCACCGGCACGCTGACCTCGGCGCGGCTGGCGGCCCCGCTCATGCCGCCGCGCGCGCGCCACCAGTTCGCGCCGCTGGACGCCTGGGCCTTCGTGACGCGGTTCCTCGACCATTGGCGCCCCGATCTGAGCGCGCGCATCGACAGCGAGATATGGCCCGCGACGCTGGTCGCCGCGGCGCGGACGGGCGCGCCGCTGGCGCTGGTGAACGGGCGCATCTCGGCGCGCTCGCGGCAAGGCTGGGACTGGGCGCCGGGCATGGCTCGCGCGCTGATGCGCCGGTTTGCGCTGATCTCGGCGCAGGACGACGCCAGCGCGGCGCGGTTCGTCGCGCTGGGCGCCGATCCCGCGCGGGTGTGCGTCGGCGGCGCGCTGAAGGCCGCCGCGCCGCCGCCCGCCGCCGACCCAGACGCGCTCGCCGCCCTGCGCGCGGCGGTTGGCGCGCGCCCGGTCTGGGTGGCGGCCAGCACCCACGCGCCCGAGGAGGCGCTGGCGCTGACCGCCCATGCCGCAAGCGCGATCCCCGGTCTGCTCACCCTGATCGCGCCGCGCCACCCCGAGCGCGGGGCGGAGGTCGCGGCGCTGGCGCAAGGGCAGGGGCTGACGGTCACGCGGCGGTCGCTGGGGCAGGGGATCGACGGCGCCGCCGTCCATGTCGCCGACACGCTGGGCGAGATGGGCTTGTGGTATCGGCTGGCGCCGTTCGCCTTCATCGGCGGCTCGGTCGCGCCGCTGGGCGGGCACAACCCCTATGAGCCTGCGGCGCTGGGCGCGGCGCTGGCGCATGGACCCCATGTGGAGAACTTCGCCGACGCCTATGCGGCGCTGGCCGGCGCGGCGCGGCTGGTGTCGGACGCCGACGATCTGGCGGCGGCGCTGCGCTGGGCGCTGGCGCCGGGCGGGGGCCTGAGCGCCGAAGCGGCGGCGGCGGCGCGGGCGGGAGCGGCGGCGCTGGCGCCCGACGCCGACGCGCTGGAGGAGGCCGCCGCCGCGCTGCTGGCGCTGCTGGACGGGCGCGGCTGATGCGCGCGCCGGGCTTCTGGTCGAACCCGCCCGAGGCGCCGGGCCTGGCCGCGCGGCTGCTGACGCCGCTGGGCTGGCTCTGGGCGTCGGCGGGGCGGCTGCGGCGCAGGCTTGCGCACCCGGCGCGCGCGCCGATCCCGGTGATCTGCGTCGGCAACCTCACGGCGGGGGGCGCGGGCAAGACGCCCACCGTGATCGCGCTGCTGGCGGCGCTGAACGCGCGCGGCGTCGCCGCCCATGCGGTGACGCGCGGCCATGGCGGGCGGGAGCGCGGGCCGCACCGCGTCGATCCGCTGCGCGACGACGCCGCCCGCGTCGGCGACGAGCCGCTGCTGCTGGCCGCCTGGGCGCCGGTCTGGGTGGCGCGCGACCGGGCGGCGGGGGCGATGGCGGCGGCGCGCGCCGGGGCGGCTGTCGCGGTGCTGGACGACGGCCATCAGAACCCCGGCCTGCTCAAGGATCTGTCGCTGGTGGTGGTGGATGCGGGCGCGGGCTTTGGGAACGGGCGGCTGATCCCCGCCGGGCCGCTGCGCGAGACCGTCGCCGAAGGGCTGGCCCGCGCCGACGCCGTCGCGCTGATCGGCGAGGACGCCGAGGCGCAGGCGACGGTGGCGCGCTGGCCCGCGCTGGCCGCCCTGCCGGTGCTGCGCGCGCGGCTGAGGCCGCTGGCGACCGGCCTGCCGCTGGACGGCGCCGCGGTGGTGGCCTTCGCCGGCATCGGGCGGCCGGAGAAGTTCTTCGCCACGCTGCGGTCCCTCGGCGCGCGGCTGCTCGCCGCCCACGCCTTTCCCGATCACGCGCCCTACGCGCCGCGCGTGCTGCGCCGCATGGTCGCCGAGGCGCGCGCGGCCGACGCGATGCTGGTGACGACCGAAAAGGACGCCGCGCGCCTGCCGCCCGCGTTCCGCGCCGAAGTGATGGCGCTGCCGGTGCGGCTGGCGTTCGACGACCCTGCGGCGCTGGAGGCGCTGCTGGATCGGATCATCGGCCGCTGAGCGCGCCCCTCACCCCGACCCTCTCCCCGGCGGGGAGAGGGGGCGATATCGGCGCCGTCAGCGCGAAACGCGCCGCCGCCCTCACAGATTTCGCCCCCTCTTCCGCGTGCGGGAGAGGGTAGGGGTGAGGGGCGTGCCCGCGCTCAGCCCTTGGTGATCGCGATCTTGCGGCCCGCCGGGATGGCGTCGCCGTGCTTGGCGATCTTCAGCGTCAGCACGCCGTCCTTGAACGCCGCCTCGATCTTGCTCTGGTCGGCGTCGGCAGGCAGGCGGAACGTGCGCTGAAAGGCGCCGTATTCGCGCTCGGTGAAGAACCAGGTCTTGCCTTCCTCGGTGCGCTCGGCGCGCTTTTCGCCCTTCACGATCATCGCGCCGTCGTGCACCGATATGTCGATGTCGTCGATGCTGACGCCCGGCAGCTCAAGCGTGATCTCATAGCCGTCGGCGTCGGTGGCGGCCTCAGAACGCGGCGCGACCCATTCCGCGACGCGCTCGCCCGCCTGACGCAACGGATCCAGCACCGAAGGCCACCAGCCGCGCTGTTCGGTTTTCTCAACCATCTCCGCATCCTCCCGAGTCGATAAGGGGTGATGCGGAAAAGTTAATGTGTCTGGCCCGCGCCCGCCTTGACGTGGATCAAGCCCGCCTCACCACCACCGCTCGGGCCGCGCCGAGAACCCCGCCGCGCGCTCCAGCGCATAGGCGTCGTTCAGCAGCGCCGCCTCGCCCCAGGGCTGGCCGATCAGCTGCAGGCCCAGCGGCAGGCCCTCAGCGCTCAGCCCCGCCGGAACCGAGATCGCGGGCAGCCCGGCGAGGTTCACCGTCACGGTGAACACGTCGTTGAGATACATCGCCACCGGGTCGTCGGCGGGCACCTCTCCCAGCGCGAAGGCGGGCGAGGGGGTGGCGGGGGTCAGGATCGCATCCACGCCCGCCGCGAACGCCTGCTCGAAGTCGCGCCGGATCAGCGCGCGCACCTTCTGGGCGCGCAGGTAATAGGCGTCGTAGAAGCCTGCGCTCAGCACATAGGCGCCGATCATCACCCGGCGCCGCACCTCGGCGCCAAAGCCCTCCGCCCGCGTCGCCTCATACATCTCGGTGATCGCGGCGCCGTGGGGCAGTTCGGCGCGCAGGCCGTAGCGCACGCCGTCATAGCGCGCGAGGTTGGACGACGCCTCGGCCGGCGCGATGATGTAATAGGCGGGCAGGGCATATTTCGTATGCGGCAAGGAGATGTCCACCACCTCGGCCCCCGCATCGGCCAGCATGGCGCGGCCGTTGTCCCACAGCGCCGCGATCTCCGCCGACAGGCCGTCGAGGCGGTATTCCTTCGGCACGCCGATCCGCCGCCCGCGAATGTCGCCGGTCAGCGCCGCCTCGAAGTCGGGAACCGGCTGCGGGGCCGAGGTGCTGTCGCGGTCGTCCTCGCCGCTCATGGCGCGCAGCAGGATCGCGGCGTCGCGCACGGTTTTCGCCATCGGCCCGGCCTGATCCAGCGACGAGGCGTAGGCGACGATCCCCCAGCGCGAGCAGCGCCCGTAGGTTGGCTTGATGCCCACGATGCCGCTGAACGCGGCGGGCTGGCGGATCGAGCCGCCGGTGTCGGTGCCGGTGGCGCCGAGGCAGAGGTCCGCCGCCACCGCCGCCGCCGAGCCGCCCGATGAGCCGCCCGGCGTGAGCGGCCGGTTGTCGCCCCTGCGCCGCCACGGCGAGGCGCAGGGGCCGTAGCACGAGGTCTCGGTGCTGCTGCCCATGGCGAATTCGTCCATGTTCAGCTTGCCCAGCATCACCGCCCCTTCGGCCCACAGCTTCGCCGTTACCGTGCTCTCGTAGGGGGGCGTGAAGCCGCGGAGGATGTCGGAGGCGGCCTGAGAGCGCACGCCTTCGGTGCAGAACAGATCCTTGACCCCCAGCGGCACGCCGCACAGGTCGGGCGCGTCGCCCTGCGCCAGCCGCGCGTCGGCGGCGTCGGCCATCGCCAGCGCCTTTTCCGGGGTCTTGGTGACGACAGCGTTCAGCGCACCCGCCGCGTCGATGGCGCCGAGGCAGGCCTGCGTCAGCTCCCGCGCGGAAAAATCCCGCACGCGCAGCCCCTTGCGGGCCTCAGTGATGGTCAGGGCGTTGAGCGCGGTCATTCCACCACCTTCGGCACGGCGAAAAAGCCCTCGCGCGTCAGCGGCGCGTTGGCGAGGATGTCGTCGCGGCGGTTTCCGTCGCTAACCACGTCGTCGCGCATCTTGAGCCGCATCGGCGTGACCGAGGTCATCGGCTCGACGCCGGTCACGTCCACTTCCGCCAGTTGTTCGGCGAAGGCGAGGATCTGCGACAGCTCGCGCGCCAGCGGGTGGAGCTGATCGTCG
>CAZRFB010000036.1:0-5380 GCA_964599185.1 uncultured Rhodobacterales bacterium
CATGCGCGTTTCATCATTCCTCACCCTCATCGCCTGCCTCGCCGTCTCGGGCGCCGCGCAGGCGCAGACCGCGACGACGGACGACGCCACGTTGCGCGCCGATGCGCTGGCGCTGTTCGAGCCGATCCCGCTGGCGCCCGATCCTGCGCCTGCGGCGGAGAAGGTCGAGCTCGGCAAGATGCTGTTCTTCGAGCCGCGGCTGTCGGAAGGGCACAACATCAGCTGCAACACCTGCCACAACCTCGGCACCGGCGGCGCCGATCTGGCGGCGTTCTCCACCGGCCACCGCTGGCAGCAGGGCGGGCGCAACTCGCCGACCGTGCTGAACGCGGTCTATAACACCGCGCAGTTCTGGGACGGCCGCGCCGCCGATCTGGCGGAGCAGGCCGGCGGGCCGATGCAGAACCCGGTCGAGATGGGATCGAACCCCGAGCACGTGGTGGAGCAGCTCAGCGGCATCCCCGGCTATCTGCCGCTGTTCGCCAGCGCCTTTCCCGATGCGCCCGAGCCGATCTCCTTCGCCAACGCCACCGACGCGATCGCCGCGTTCGAGGACACGCTGATCACCCCCAACGCGCCGTTCGACCGCTTCCTGCGCGGCGAGGACGACGCGCTGAGCGCGGATCAGAAGGCGGGCCTCGCCGCGTTCATCGATCAGGGCTGCGCCGCCTGCCACAGCGGGCGCAACCTCGGCGGCGACAGCTATCAGCCGTTCGGCGTGGTGGAGAAGCCGGGCTGGTCGATCCTGCCGCCCGAGGACAAGGGCCGCTTCATGGTGACGAAAGCGGAAGGCGACGAATATGCGTTCAAGGTGCCGACGCTGCGCAACATCGCGCTGACGCCGCCCTATTTCCACTCCGGCGCGGTGTGGGATCTGGGCACGGCGGTCGGCGTGATGGCCACGGCCCAGCTTGGCGCGTCGCTGGACGAGAGCCAGACGGCGCAGATCGTCGCCTTCCTCGAAAGCCTGACCGGCGCGCAGCCGCAGGTGGTCTATCCGATCCTGCCGCCCAGCACCGCAGAGACGCCCCGCCCGAAGATGTGAGAACCGCCCGCGGGGGCTCACACCCCCGGTGGGAGCGTCGCTTTACAACCGCCCGCCGGGGGTTTGCGCCTCCGGCTGGCGGTGCGCATTACGCCCGCGCGCCGGGGTTGGTCAGCACCTTATGCTCCTGCAGCGCGAAGCGGTCGGTCATGCCGGCGATGTAGTCGGCCACGGTGCGCGCGCGGCAGGTGTCGTTGCCCGCGACAAGCGCCGCGCGCACTGCGCCGCGCCACACCTCGGGGCTGAGGGTGAGGTTGATGAAGCCGGGCCCCGCCACCTCGACGCCCGCGACGCGCGGGTCGGCGAGGAGTTTCGGCGCCAGCGCCTCGGCCAGCGCGTGGGAGTTCAACTTCGCCGCCTTACTGAGCGCCATCCCCGCGTTGGTCGCCATGTCGCCGTGGCCCGCGTCGCGCGGCGGCTCCACCGTGACCGGCGAGAGGTCGAGGTCGCGCGGCAGGGCGCCGTCGGCCTGAAGGGCGCTTAGCGCGTCGAGCACCAGCGCGCGGATATCGGCGAATAGGTTCATGGGGTGGCCTTTCCGGCTTATCTCGCGTGCGGATTAGCAGATGGCTGGCGGGGAGGCCATTGGGGAGGTCAACCTACACACTCGGAAAATTGGCATCCAAGCAGCAATTTTCACGGTAGCGCAATTTTACTGACACCAAGCAACTCCATTGCCAATGTAAGCACATTGCTGAGGGGGCTGATATATTATTATGGGATCGGGTTCGCCTTTCCGTTGCGTTGCTTGATTGTGCGCCTCAATGGCAGCAAGCAAACCAACAAAGTTCATATTCTGACGAGATCGCGCCTCTCGTTCGATACAACCTCGCATTTCATTCGTGTTCAAAAGATAGCCGTAGGACGAGCAAATTCCGGAAAAGTATGTGTATTGCACTTCTGGTGCAGCGGAGTTGAACCACGCCGGTGAGCCTGGCGTCCCATATATCATTGATCCGTCAGGATTTTTCCCGCATGATGCGATCAAAGAGGCGGCCAACACCAATGCGAGCGAATAGAGATGGCGTATTGTTCTGCTTTCCATGACAGCGCCATTTTATTGGATTTTTCCAAGCATTAATTATACATAACCATCTAATGAGTTGCAAGAAATAGATAATGATGTGAATGTTTTTACGCCCGCGCCGCCGGGTCGGTCAGCACCTTGTGCTCCTGCAGGGCGAAGCGGTCGGTCATGCCGGCGATGTAGTCGGCGACGGTGCGCGCGCAGTGCGTGGCGTCGCCCGCGCGCGCCTGATCGGCCCATTCCGGCGGCATCAGGCGCGGCTCGGCGGTGAAGGCGGCGAACAGCTCCGCCACCACCCTCGCCGCCTTGGCGCGCATCCGCATCACCCGCCAGTGGCGATACATGCAGCGCATCAGAAAGGCGCGGATCGCGTCCACCTCGGCGCGCATCGCGGGCGAGAACGCCACGACCGGCGCGCCCAGCGCGCGCACCGCCGCCGCCGAGTCGGGCGCCGCGGCGCGCAGGCGGCGTTCGGTTTCCGCCAGCGCGTCCTCCACCATGGCGCCGAACACGCGGCGCAGCGCCTCGGCCTGCGCGCGGGCGGGGTCGAGGCCGGGGTGCGCCGCCTCCACCGCCGCCCAGGCGCGGCCCACCAGCGGCAGGGCGCGCGCCTGTTCGGGGGTGAACAGCCCGGCGCGCAGGCCGTCGTCGATGTCGTGGTTGTTGTAGGCGATGTCGTCGGCCAGCGCCGCGACCTGCGCCTCCGGTCCCGCGTGGCTGTGCAGCGCGAGCGGGTGGCGCGCGTCGTAGTCGGCGATGGCGAAGGGCAGGGCGGCGCGGCTCGCGTCGGGCGCCGGCAGCAGCGGGCCGTTGTGCTTGGCCAGCCCCTCCAGCGTCTCCCACGTCAGGTTCAGCCCGTCGAAGGCGGCGTATTTCTGCTCCAGCCCGGTGACGATCTTCAGCGCCTGCGCGTTGTGGTCGAAGCCGCCATGGGGCGCCATGCAGGCGGCCAGCGCGTCCTCGCCGGTGTGGCCGAAGGGGGTGTGGCCAAGATCGTGCGCCAGCGCCACCGCCTCGGCCAGATCCTCGTTCAGCCCCAGCGTGCGGGCGATGGTGCGCGCCACCTGCGCCACCTCGATGCTGTGGGTCAGGCGGGTGCGGTAATAATCGCCCTCATGCTCGACGAACACCTGCGTCTTGTGCTTGAGGCGGCGGAAGGCGCCGCAATGGATGATGCGGTCGCGATCGCGCTGAAAGGCCGAGCGATGCGCGCTTTCGTCCTCGGCGTGCAGCCGCCCGCGCGAGGCGGTGGCGGCGTAGGGCGCGAAATCCGGTCTGCGCGTCATCTTGGCGCTTTCCCCTGCAAGGCTTAGATTGGAGGGTATAAGCGTTTCCCGCTGGAAAAGGCAGAGGCTGGCCCATGCAACTCACCATGCCCGTAGAGGTCACGCCGCGCGCGCTGTCGCGGATTGCGGAGATCGCCGAGGCCGAAGGCGCGGCCAGGATGCTGCGCGTCGCCGTGCTGGGCGGCGGCTGTTCGGGGTTTCAATACGAATTCGGGCTGGAGACGGCGGCGAAGCCCGACGATCTGGTGATCGCCGACAAGGTGCTGATCGACCCGGAGTCGCTGCCGTTCCTGTCCGGCTCGGTGATCGACTTCAAGGATGAGCTGATCGGCGCCCGCTTCGCGGTGCAGAACCCCAACGCCACCGCAAGCTGCGGCTGCGGCACCAGTTTCGCGATCTGAGCGCGGGCTCAGGTCTCTCCGAAAGCCGCGATCAGGTCGTCCACCACCGCCTGCAGCGCCGCGTGATGGTCGGCGCCCGCGTCCCGCGCGTGGGCGAAGGCGTCGCGCTGGCGGTGCGCGCCTGCGCCGCGCGCGGCGATCACCCGCGCGTGGCGCAGCGCGTCAAGACAGCCCAGCGCCGCGGCGTCGTCGCTCACCAGCGCGATGATCTCCTCGACCAGCGCCGCGAACGGCGCCTGCACGCCGCGCCCATGGTCGATCAGCGCGCCGTCGGCGCCATAGCGCATCGCCCGCCAGCGGTTTTCGCGCAGCATGGTCGGCGGGTAGAGCCGCCAGCGCTGGTTGGCCGCGCGCAGCCGGAACAGGTAGGCCATCAGCGACTGGTAGAGCGCGGCGATGGCGGCGGCGTCCTCCAGCAGCGGGCAGATGTCGGTGATGCGGCTCTCGACGGTGGGAAAACGCGCCGAAGGGCGGATGTCCCACCACAGTTTCGTGCCGTCCTCGATGCAGCCCGCGCCGACCAGATGATCCACGAGGCGCCGGTATTCGGCGAAGCTCTCCATCCGGTCGGGCAGGCCGGTGCGCGGCAGCGCGTCGAAGATGGTGAGGCGGTAGGACGACAACCCGGTGTCCTGCCCGCGCCAGAACGGCGAGGAGCACGACAGCGCAAGCAGGTGCGGCAGGAAATACACCACCTGATTCATCAGATCGATGCGCAGATCCTCGTCCTCGACGCAGACGTGGACGTGCATCCCGCAGATCAGCAGCCGCCGCGCCGCGTCGCCCAGATCGGCGCGCAGCGCGTCATAGCGCGGCTTGCGGGTGTGGGTCTGGTCGCGCCATTCGGCGAAAGGATGGGTGGAGGCGGCGATGGGGGCATAGCCGAACGCGGCGCAGGCCTCGGCGACGCCCGCGCGCAGGCTGCGCAATTCGGCGATGGCGCCGCCCACGTCGGCGTGCGGGCGGGTGCCGACCTCGACCTGGCATTGCAGGTATTCCGGCGTCACCTGCCCGCCGACGCGCTCGGCGCAGGCTTTCAGGAAATCGGGATCGGGGCGGATCACCAGATCGCGGGTCTCGCGATCCACGACGAGGTATTCCTCCTCGATCCCGACGGTGAAGCTGGGACGGTTCGGCATCGGCGGCCCTTTCCCCGGTTCTCGGGGGAAAAGGCTCAGGCGACGACGCCGACCGCGCAAGGGGCGCCCGCGCCGCGCGGCGGCGCGTCGCGCCGCTGCCGTTCAGGCAGGACTACGGCGCGTCGCCCCGCCGCCGTTCAGGCGATAAAGAAGCTCAGGCGGCGGCGCGGCCGGCCGGTCTGCGGCTGCGGCCCCGGCGCATGGCCTTGGAGCCGGGCGCTTTCTGGCCGCGCGCGGGCGGCGCGGGCGGCTCGTCGCTCAGGGTGCCGTCGGGGCGGAAGGCGCGGCGGATCAGCTTTTCCACCGCCGCCAGCTTGTCGCGCTCGGTCTCGTCGCACAGCGTGATGGCGATGCCGGTGGCGCCGTTGCGCCCCGTCCGGCCGATGCGGTGCGTGTAGCTCTCCGGCTCGTCGGGCAGCTCGAACTGCACCACATGCGTCACGCCCTCGACGTCGATGCCGCGCGCGGCGATGTCGGTGGCG
>CAZRFB010000037.1:0-13885 GCA_964599185.1 uncultured Rhodobacterales bacterium
GCCCGGCAGCGGGATGCGCATCGGGCACACTTCCTCGCAGCGCCCGCAGAAGGTCGAGGCGTTGGGCAATTGCCCGCCTTCCTCGACGCCGATCAGCGACGGCGTCAGCACCGCGCCCATCGGTCCGGGATAGACCCAGCCATAGGCGTGGCCGCCGACCGCCTGATAGACCGGGCAATGGTTCATGCAGGCGCCGCAGCGGATGCAGCGCAGCATGTCCTGAAAATGCGTGCCGAGCATCCCGGTGCGGCCGTTATCGAGCAGGATGACGTGGTATTCCTCCGGCCCGTCGGGATCCTCCGGGCGGCGCGGGCCGCTGCTGAAGGTGTTATAGACCGCCATCTCCTGTCCGGTGGCGGAGCGGGCGAGCACACGCAGCACGGTGGCGGCGTCGTCCAGCGTCGGCACGATCTTCTCCAGCGACGCCAGCACGATATGCACCTTCGGGATCGACTGGCTGAGGTCGCCGTTGCCCTCGTTGGTGACGATCACGCTCTGCCCGGTCTCCACGATCAGCATGTTGGCGCCGGTCACGCCCACCTGCGCGTCGAAATACTTGGCGCGCAGCACGGCGCGCGCCTCGGCGAGCATGGTGGCGAGGTCGCTGAGGTCGCGGTTGGGGTCGAGATGGGTGTGGGTCTCGCGAAACAGCTTGTCGATTTCGGGCACGGTCACATGGATCGCGGGGGCGATGATGTGGCTGGGGGTCTCGCCGCGCAACTGGATGATGTATTCGCCCAGATCGGTCTCGTGCGGCCTGATCCCGTTGGCCTCGAGATACTCGTTCAGACCGATCTCCTCGGAGATCATGGTCTTGCCCTTGTTGACCTGCTTGGTCTGCGCCTTGCGGCAGATGTCGAGCACGATCTCGCGCGCGTCCTGCGCCGTCTCGGCCCAGTGCACATGGCCGCCGTTCTCGACCACCTTCGCCTCGTATTGCGCGAGGTAGAGGTCGAGGTGGCTGAGCACATGGTTTTTCATGTCGCGCGCGGCGTCGCGCAGCGCGTCGAACTCGGGCAGCGCCGCGCGCGCGCTGGCGCGCTTGCCGACGAAGCCGGTGCCGGTCGAGCGCATCGCGTGCTGGATGTTGGCGTCGGCCATCGCCGCGGTGGCGTTGGCCTTGAACTGGCGGGTGGTGGGGGTGTGGATGCTCATCGCTGCGTCTCCGGCATGATCGCCGGGCCGTCGGCCATGCCCGCCAGAACCTCCACCACATGCCGCGCGGCGATCGGCTCGCCGTTGCGGCTCAGCTTGCCGGAGATGTTGAGCAGGCAGCCCAACTCGCCCGCCAGCACCACCGCCGCCCCGGTGGCGGCGATGTTGGCGGCCTTGTCGGTGACCATCTTGTTGGAGATGTCGGGATACTTGACGCAGAACGTGCCGCCGAAGCCGCAGCATACTTCGGTGTCCTTCATCTCGGTCAGCGTCAGCCCCTTCACGCTGGCCAGCAGCGCGCGCGGCTGGCCCTTGACGCCCATGTGGCGCAGGTTCGAGCAGCTGTCGTGGTAGGTGACCGTGGCGGGAAAGGCGGCGTCAACCGCCGTCACCTTCAACACGTCGGTCAGAAACGAGACGATCTCATGCGTGCGCGCCGCCAGCGCCTCGGCCCGCGCGCGCCACACCGGCTCATCCTCGAACATCGCCGGATAGTCCTTGACGATGGTCCCGGCGCAGGAGCCGGAAGGGGCGACGACGTGATCATAGCCCTCGAACGCCTCGATCACCTGACGCGCGATGCGCCGCGCCGTCGCGCGGTCGCCGGAGTTGTAGGCAGGCTGTCCGCAGCAGGTCTGCGCCGTCGGCACGTCCACCGCGCAGCCGTTCTCCTCCAGCAGCTTGAGCGTCGCGAAGCCGACCGAGGGGCGGAACATGTCCACCAGGCAAGTGACGAACAGCGCGACGCGCAACGGGTCGCGCGTCGGGCTGGCGGGGGGCTGCGGCATGGGAACTCCCGTATGATCCGGTAGGAACACGGACGGTAGCCAACCCGCACTTCAGCCGCAACGCGCATCGTGTCGCGGCGCGTTCATTTTGGCGCAATCGCCGCGCTTCAAGTCCGCCGCCGTCGCGGCGGGCGCATCAGGCCGCGCGGGCGCGCAGCGGGCGCGGCGTCGCGTGCGACGCGCCGGTGGTCGCCCGCGCCAGCAGGGCGGCGCCGATGGCGTCGGGCGGCCCGCCCATGCAGAAGAGCGCGCCCTCGATGCGCTCGATCTCCGCGTCGGTCAGGTCTTCGAGCCGCACGTCCTGGGTCGTGTCTCTCGCCATCATCGGAACTCCGTCACCATCATACACCGCATATAGCGCGTATTGCCGCGTGAAGGGATAACGTGCGGCGGCGCGCTTTCTTCCCAATGCTGTGATGGTGCGCCTGAAACACAGGTATATGAAGTAATTTATCGCATTCTCACGCGGTGTTTCAGTCTTGAAACAGTATCGCGGTTAAATCGACGCCTTGTGCGATAGAACGTGTTGCTGCGTTCAACCGCTGCGGGCGCAAGGGTCGCTTTCGGCGGCTGCGCCGCGAATCGCGTCGCGCTCCTACCGGGCGGAACGCCCGCTGCGCAGGCGCGCGGTCACCGCCGGGGCCTCGCGCACCGCCTCGGCCACCAGCGCCGCCGCGCGGTCGATCTGGTCGAAGCTGTGTTCGGAACTGACGAAGAACCGCAGCCGCGCGCGCCGCTCCGGCACCGCCGGGTGCAGGATCGGCGGAGCGGAGACGCCTTTGGCCAGCGCCAGATCGGCGACGACCGCCGCCGTGGGCGAGTCGCCCAGCACCACCGGCGTCACCGCGAAGCCAAGGCTCAGCCCGGTGTCCAGCCCCTCGGCGCGCAGCCGCTCGCGCAGCCGGGCCCCGTTGGCGCGCAGCCGGGCCACGCGCTGCGGCTCGCGCCGCATCACGTCCAGCGCCGTCAGCGCCGCCGCCGCCAGCGGCGCCGCCAGCCCGACCGAGAACACGAACCCCGGCGCCTTCGCCTTGAGAAAGGTGATCAGCGCGGTTGAACCTGCGATATAGCCGCCGGTCGAGGCCAGCGTCTTGGACAGCGTGCCCATCCAGATCTCGACATTGCGCGGATCGACGCCCTGTTCCTCCGCCACGCCGCGCCCCGTGGCGCCCAGCACCCCCAGCGCGTGCGCCTCGTCCACCATCAGCCAGGCGTCGTGGGCGTTCTTGATCTCGATCAGGCGGCGCAGGTCGGGCATGTCGCCGTCCATGCTGTAGAGGCCTTCGACCACGATCAGCACGCGGGCGTGGCGCGCGCGCACGTCGTCGAGCCGCTGCTCCAGCCAGTCGAGGTCGTTGTGCGGAAAGCTCACTCGCGTCGCGCCCGACAGCAGCGCGCCCACCAGCGCCGAGTTGTGGATCAGTTCGTCATGCAGGATCAGGTCGTCCTTGCCCATCAGCGCGCTGATGGTGGTGACGTTGGTGGCGTGGCCCGACACCATCGCCACCGCGTCCTCGGCGTCATAGACATCGGCAAGCGCGCGCTCCAGCGCCGCGTGGAACGGCCGCTCGCCGCCGACCACGCGCGAGGCGGAGCACGAGATCCCGAACCGGTCGATGGCGTTCTTGGCGGCCTCGGCCACCTCGGGGCAGGCGTTCAAGCCCAGATAGTCGTAGGAACTGAAGTTGATCCGGGCGGCGCCCTCGATCATCGCCGTCGCGCCGCCGCGCCCGTCGCAGGTGCGAAAGAACGGCGAGGCCACGCCCAGCATCTGCCCCACCGCGCGCTGCACGGCGATCTCGCGGCTGCCCGGCAGCGTGGCGAAGTCGAAGGCGCGCGGCGCGGGCGGGTCGATGATCGTGGCCGCGCGCGCCGCGCCCGGCCTGCCGGCCTGCTTGCCGGACTGCTGGCGCACCTCGCGCGCCGCGCGCAGCGAGTCGACCAGAAGGGTTGCCGGATCGTGCGCCGAAATGTCCGAACTCATGACGCGGCCTCATCCATGGTTGCAGGGGCGCCGGCGCCGCCGTCAGGGTTCTGATCTGGGCGCTGATCTGGGCGCCGCTCCGCCAGCCTGTCCGCGATGGCCGCCCGCACGTCGGCGTCCACATGACGCGCGGCGAGCGCGTCAAGCGCGCTCTCCGCCGCCGCGCCGCCCTCAGCCGGATGCGCCGCCATCAGGTCCGCCGCCACGCGCGCGGCGATGGTGGTCAGCGTCGAGCCGTCGCTGATCGACAGGCCGGGCAGCACGGCGCCGTATTTCTCCTCCGCCGACAGCTTCAGCTCGACGCCCATCAGCGAGTCGAACCCCAGCTCGGTGAGCGGCCGGGCGGGATCGACCTCCTCGACCGGCTGGCGCAGGATGATCGCCGCCTCGGCGCGGAACACCGCCGTCAGCTTGCGCACCGCCGCAGGCTGGTCCAGCCCCGCGATCATCGCGGCGAGGCTGACCGAGCCTTCCGCCGCCTCAACGCCGGTCTGGCGGCGATCGACGCGCTGATAAAGCGGCGTGCGCAGCACCGCCAGATCGCCGACCAGCGCGCCCCAGCGCATCGGCGCGATCGCCAGCGCGGCGTCTTGCGGCCCGGCGCCCGCCAGCGCCAGCTCCAGCGCGTCGAGCGCGACGGCGCTGGACAGCACGCCCGCGCCGCGCCGCTCAAGCCGCTCGCGCGCCGCCGCGTCCTGCGCCAGCACGCCCGCGTCGCCGATCGGCCCGAACGCCGCCGCAAGCGCAGGCAGCCCCGCCGCGCGCCGCCCGGCGGCCACCGCCTCGACCGCCGCGTTCGCCGCCACATAGGCCGCCTGACCCGGATTGCCGAACTGCGCCGCGATCGAGGAGAACAGGATGAAGAAATCCAGATCGCGCCCGCGCGTCAGGCTGTCGAGCACCATGGCGCCGCGCAGCTTGGGGCGCAGCTGCGCCTCCACCTGATGGGCGTCGAGGTTCTCGATCAGCGCGTCCTTCAGCGTCATCGCCGCGTGGGCGACGCCGCGCAGCGGGGCGCCGTCGGCGTCGATGCGCGCCATCAGCGACGCCATCGCCGCAGGGTCGGCGGCGTCGCAGGCCGCGACCTCCACCCGCGCGCCCAGCGCCCGAATGCGCGCCACCCCTTCCGCATCGCAGGCGCCCGCGCGGCTGGTCAGCCACAGCCGCCGCGCGCCGCGCGCCGCCAGCCGCTCCGCCAGCCTCAGCCCGAAGCCGCGGGCGCCGCCGACCACCAGATAGGCGCCGTCGGCGCGCGCCAGCGGCGCGGCGGGCGCGCAGGCTTCGGGCGCATCGGGCGGCGTCAGCACGATCTTGCCGACATGGCCCGACCGCTGCATCAGCCGGAACGCGCCCAGCGCGTCGTCGGCGGCGTGGGTCTGGTGCGGCAGCGGCGCGAACGCGCCCTCCGCCACGCGCGCGGCGACCTCGTTCAGCAGCAGGCCGCCGCTCTCGGGCCTGACCGCCAGCATCGCGTCGAGATCGACGCCGAAATAGGCGATGTTGCGCCGCATCGCGCGCAGGCCGATCCGCGTGTTGGCGTAGAAGTCGCGCTTGCCCAGCTCGATGAAGCGTCCGAAGGCGGCGAGACAGCCGATGCTGCGCTCCATCGCCTCGCCGGACAGGCTGTTGAGCACCACATCGACGCCCGCGCCGCCGGTGG
Organism: uncultured Rhodobacterales bacterium; assembly: GCA_964599185.1. GTDB lineage: Bacteria > Pseudomonadota > Alphaproteobacteria > Rhodobacterales > Rhodobacteraceae > Rubrimonas. Next base: position 5,588 of record CAZRFB010000037.1, read on the forward strand.
CGTCCATCACCGCGTCGGCGAAGTCGAGGCTGCGGCTGTCGAACACCGCGTCGGCGCCCAGCATCCGCGCCAGCGCGCGCTTTTCCGGCGCGCCCGCCGTGGCGATCACCCGCGCGCCGCGCGCCCGCGCGATCTGCAGAGCGGCCATGCCCACGCCGCCCGCCGCGCCATGCACCAGCACCGTCTCGCCCGGCTGAAGCCGTCCCAGGTCGATCAGCCCGCGCCACGCGGTGCCGAACACCACCGGCAGGGTGGCGGCGGCGCTGAAGCACAGACCCTTGGGCAGCGGCGCGGCGGCGCTGTCGGCGAAGGTCGCGTGGGTGGCGGCGGCGTCGGCGGTGAAGGCGATCACCGCGTCGCCCTCGGCGAAACGCGCGCCCGGCCCGGCGCGGGTCACGACGCCCGCGCATTCCATGCCGATCCCGGCGCCGGCGAAACCGTCCTCCACCGCCTCCTCGGGCAGCACGCCCATCGCCCACATCACGTCGCGAAAGTTCAGCCCCGTCGCGCGCACCGCGATCTCGATCTCGCCCGCGCCCGGCGCCCGGCGCGCCACGGGCCGCCAGCGCAGCGTCTCGAGCCCGCCGGTGGCGTCGGCGCGCAGCGCCAGCGCCGCATCGGCGCCTGCGGCGGCGCGGCGCGCGCGGTCCGCCACGTCCGGCGCCGCCTCGATCCTTGGGGCCGCGTCGCCCGTGGCGCCGAGCGCGATCTCGGTCTCCGCGCCGGGCGCCATCACCGCCCGCGCCACCAGCGCGGCGGCGGCGTCGGGCGCGGCGTCGCCGGGGTCGAGCACGGTGAGGCGCAGCGCCGGGCGTTCGTTGGCCAGCGTCCGCCGCGCCCGCGCCAGCGCGGCCGCGCCCGGCGAAAGCCCGTCCAGACCATGGCGCAGCACCAGAAAAACCGGCGCATCCGGCGCCGACAGCGCCATGTCGCGCAGCCGCAACAGGGCGCGCGCCACTGTTGCGGGATCATCCGGCGCGCCGCCGTCGCGCAGCGCATCCTCCAGGATCACCAGCGGCGCGGCGTCCCCCGCCGCCGCGCCGTCGGCGACGACATCCACGCCCGCGCGCGCCAGCGCAGCCTCCAGCGCCGCCCTCAGCGCCGCCGCGCCGCCGCTGTTCCCGTCGCTGATCCCGCCGCCCGCGATGCGCACCCGTCCCGGCGTCGGGCCTGCGGCGTCGGCTTGCGCGGCGGTGGGCCTGCGCGCGGAGATCAGCAGCGCGGGAAACGCGCCCGAGGCCATCGGCGTCGCGCTCAGCCGCTCCAGCCCCGCCGCTTCAAGGCGCGCCGCCAGAGGGTCGGCCGGCGCGGCGCGATCCCCGGTCGCGGCCAGCATGGCGCCCAGCAGATCGGCCTCCTGCTCAGCCGCGATCAGCGTCGCCGACGGCGCCATCGCGGCGGCGAGGCGGCGCAGCGTCGGCGCGTCCAGCCGCTGCATCGCGTCGGCGGCGAACACCGCGTCGAACGGCCCGTCGCCCAGCGCGGCGTGCAGCGCGCCTTCGGCGTCAGCGTCGTCGCCGTGAACGCCGCCGGAGAGCGACGCCGTGACCAGCCGCGACGGCCGATCCCCCAGCGCGGCGAGAAAGCGCGGCGTCGGCGCGCCGATCACCAGCACCTCCAGCGGCGCGGCTGCCGGCCATGTCGCCGCCAGATCGCGTCCAGCCGTCGCGAGCGCGCCCCACAGCGCCGCGCGCCGCACCGCCTCCGCCCGCTGCGGATGGGCGCGCGCGTCGCCCTTGCCAGCCGTGAGCATGGCGGCGAGTTGCAGCGCGTCGGTCATCTCGGGCGCGCGGTCGGGCGCCGCGCGCGTCATCGCCGCCACCAGGTCCGGCAGCGCGGGGCAGGGCGGCGTCTCCGCCGCGCGGTCGGCGTCGGGATCGAAGGCGCCGTCCTCGATCAGCGCCTCCAGCCCGCAGGCCAAGGCGCGGCGCGCGCCCGGCTCAAGCCGCGCGCGCGCGGCCTGCGTCACGCCGCCCCCGGGGGCCAGCGCGCGCGCGGCGTCCCACGCCATCCGGCGGCACATCGCGTCGAGGATCAGCGCCCCGGCGTCGGGCTCGGGCGCCGTCGCCGCCGTCACGCCCAGCGTTTGCAGCCGCATCGCGGCGTCGGCCCATTCCGGCGGCGGGCAAGCGGGCGCGGCGGCGGTCGCGCGCACCGGGCGCAGCGTCTGACGCCAGAACAGCGCCGCCATGTCGCGCCGCCGCCGCAGCCGCACGGCGGCGAAGCGCACGCCCTCTATGCGCGCGACCACGGCGCCCGCGGCGTCGCTGAGCGTGAAATCCGCGCGCACGCCGCGCGCGCCGACGCGGACCAGCCGCGCCTGCGCCGTGCGCGCCGCCGCGCCGGGGCGCAGCAGCGACAGCCGCCCGATGCGCACCGGCAGCAGGCACACGCCGTCCTCGGCGGGCGCGGCCTGCGCGGCCTGAAACAGCGGCGCCGCGACGTGGAAAGCGGCGTCGAGGTCGGTGGGGTCGAGCATCCACGGCCCGGCCTCGCCCAGCAGCGACGGCGCCAGCCCGGCGACGCCCGCGCCCTCACCCAGACGCACCGCGCCCGCGCGCCGGAACGCCGGGCCGTAGAGCAGGCCCAGATCGCCCAGCGACTCATACAGCGCCGGGTCGGCCTGCGTCGCGCCGGGTTGCATCGCGCCGTCCCAGGCGCCGGGCTGCATCGCGCCGTCCCCGGCGCCGGGTTGCGCCGCATCGCCCACAGCGCCGGGCTGCGCCGCCTCGTCAGCCGCGCGGCGCCCGCGCCGCAGCGCGCCGGCGGCGTGCAGCGTCCAGTCGCCTTCGCCCAGATGCGCCCGGCTCTCGATGGTCACCGCGCCGGTCGCGGCGTCGAAGGCGGTGCGCAGATCGACCCGCGCCGCGCCCTCCAGCGTCACCGGGCGCATGATCTCGAAATCCACCAGATCGAGCGGCCCGTCGCCCAGCGCCTCGGCCCCGGCGGACAGCGCGATTTCGGCGAAGGCGGCGGCGGGCAGGGTGGCGACCCCGTCCACCGCGTGATCGGCGAGCCAGCCTTGGGCGCCAAGGTCGATCGTCGCGATCCACGGACCCTCGCCCGCGCGCGGCCGCCAGCCCAGCAGGCCGCGCGGCGCCGGGGTGCGGTGGACGTTCAGCGCGTCGGAGGTGCGCGCAAAGCGATAGGGCGTCAGCCGCCACGGGTATTCCGGCGCCTCCGCCAGGTAGGGGCTGCGCGCGCCGAAGAACGCCGCGTCGTCCATGGCGCCGCCCGCCGCCGCCACGCGGGCGGCGATCATGTCGAAATCCTCCGCGCCGCGCCCCTGCCGCCGCATCCCCGGCAGCGCCACGAACGGCCGCCCGGTCGGCGCCAGCGTGTCGGCGACGTAGTTCAGCAAGGTCGGCTGCGGCCCGATTTCAAGAAACACCCCGCAGCCCAGATCCGCCAGCGCCAGAACCGCCTGGCGAAACAGCACCGGCTGGCGCGCGTTGCGCCACCAGTAGCCGCCGTCCAGCGCCTCTCCCGGCGTCGGCGCGCCCTCGGTGGTCGAGACGAAGGCGACGGTCGCCTGCTGCGGCGCCATGTCGGCCAGATCGGCGGTCAGCGCGGCGCGGATCCGCTCCATCAGCGGCCCGTGGAACGGATAATCGACGCGCAGCCGCTTCAGCGCCACGCGCTGTTCGCGCCCGTAGCTGAGCAGCGCGTCGATGGCGGCGGGCTCACCCGAGACGGTGGCGCCGCGCGGGCTGTTGTCGGCGGCGATGTCGAGCCCGTCGATGCCGCTGGCGGCGATCAGCGCGCGCGCGTCGTCGGCGCTGGTCAGCACCGCCGCCATGCCGCCCGCGCCGTAAAGCGGCGTCTGGCGGCGCGCGCGCCGCACCGCCAGCCGCGCCGCCTGCGCGCGCGTCAGCGCGCCCGAGGCCCAGGCCGCCGCCACTTCGCCCACGCTGTGCCCCGCCACCGCGACCGGCCGCACGCCGCGCGCCGCCAGCGCATCGACGCTCGCCATCTGCAGCGCCATCAGCAGCGGCTGCGCCACCATCGCGCGCGACAGCCGCTCGGCCAGATCGGGCGCGCGCAGTTCCGCCTCTAGGCTCGCGCCGCCCTCTGCCGCCACCAGCGCCGCCGTCGCGTCGAAACTGTCGCGAAAGGCGGCGTCGGCGCGATACGCCGTCAGCCCCATGCCGGCCCATTGCGAGCCGTTGCCCGAGAACACGAACGCCACCGGCGCGGCGTCGCCTGCGGCGGCGCGCTCGGCCACCCAGCGCCCCTCGTCGCGGCCGTCGAGCCAGGCGTCGAGCGCGGCGACCTGCGCGGCGGGGGTCGCGTCGGCGATCACCAGACGGCGCGGCAGACGCGCGCGGCGGTGCGCGGCGGTGGCGGCCAGCCGCGCCGCCGCAGCGGCGTCGGCGCCGTCGAGACGCTTGCGCCACCGCGCCGCCAGCGCGCGCAACGCCTCGTCCGAGGCGGCGGACAGGATCAGCGGCGCGCCATGCGGCGTCGCCGCGCGCGCGCCGCCGCGCGCCGCGCGTTCGGCCTTGGTGGGCTGGCGGATCGCCACATGGGCGTTGGCGCCGCCGAAGCCGAACGAATTGACGCCCGCCACCCACGGCGCGGCGCGGCGCGGCAACGGCTCGGCTTCGCGGGCGACGTGCAGGTTCAGGGTCGCGAACGGAATCGCGGGGTTGGGCGCATCGACATGCAGCGTCGCGGGCAGCACGCCGTGCTCCAGCGCCAGCTGCGCCTTCAACAGCCCCGCCAGACCCGAGGCCGGCTCCATGTGGCCGAGGTTGGACTTGACCGAACCGATCGGCAGCGGCGTCGCCCGCCCGGCGCCCAGCGCCTCGCCGATCGCCCGCGCCTCGATCGGGTCGCCGACCGCCGTGCCGGTGCCATGCGCCTCGATGAACGCCAGATCGTCGGGGCCGACGCCCGCCGCGCCATAGACCCGCCGCATCAGCGCCGCCTGCCGCGCGCCGTTGGGCACCGACAGCCCGCCCGCGCGCCCGTCGCTGTTGACCGCCGAGCCGACCACCACGCCGCGCACGCAGTCGCCCTGCGCCTGGGCGATGTCGAGCGCGCCGATCACGAAGGCGACCGCGCCCTCGGCGCGCACATAGCCGTCGGCGGCGGCGTCGAACGCACGGCAAAGGCCCTGCGGCGACAGCATCCCGGCGCGCGAAAAGCCGATGAACGGCATCGGCGACAGCAGCAGGTTCACCCCGCCGACCACCGCCAGGTCGATCTCGCCGTTGCGGATCGCCTCGCAGGCGGCGTGGAACGCGAACAGCGACGACGAACACGCGGTGTCGATGGTGTAGCTCGGCCCCTGCGCGTCGAGGAAATACGCCAGCCGGTTGGAGACGATGCTCAGCGTGTTGCCGGTCATGAACTGCGCGTCGCCCGCCGCCGGGTCGCTGTGCAGCGCGTTGCCATAGTCGAGGCCGGAGCAGCCGACATAGACGCCGGTGCGCGCGCCCGCCAGCCGCGCGGGCGTCAGCCCGGCGCGCTCGATCGCCTCCCACGCCACCATCATCAAGAGCCGCTGCTGCGGGTCGATCTGCGCCGCCTCGCGCGGCGAGATGCCGAAAAACGCCGGATCGAAGCCGAAGATGTCGTCGAGCACCCCCGCCGCCGCCGTATAGGTGACCCCCGGCGCGGCGCGGTTGGGGTTGAGGAAAGCCGCCTGCGACCAGCGATCCGGCCCGATCTGGCTGACCGCGCAGCGTCCCTCGCTCAGCAGCGACCAGAACGCCGCCACATCGTTCGCCCCCGGAACGCGGCACCCATACCCCAGAATCGCAATGTCGGATGTCGCAACGCGGTCAAGCACTGTGCCGGCTCCTGCAGCCTTTGGCGATCAGTAACCGCTTTTGCGACGCGCTGCAGCAATTATCACGATTAACCAACTGTGCTCACGCCCCTGTCACCGTTCAGCATCCTGCCGCAGCGTATCCGGCGGGGTGACCCGGTCAATGGAGCCGGGCGCGTCCATGCCGGATCGAACGCCTTATGACGCCTCAAAACGACAAGATCGCGACGCCTTCAAACAGGCGCAGCGTTTAGGCGGCTCTCGCGGCGGTTGCAAGCGCGCAGCGGCGCTGCCGCGCCGAAAACGGCGGGTGTGCGCCGCGCCCCGGTTGGTCGGGGCGCGGCGTCGTGTCAGAGCGCGCCCGCCGCCATCTCGCGCGCGATGTGGTCGGCCTGCCGGATCGCCAGCGCCACGATGGTCAGCGTCGGGTTCTCCGCCGCGCCGGAGGTGAACTGGCTGCCGTCGGAGACGAACAGGTTGCTCACGTCGTGCGCCTGTCCCCACCTGTTCACCACGCCGTCCTGCGCCTTCTCGCTCATGCGGTTGGTGCCGAGGTTGTGGGTCGAGGGGTAGGGCGGCGTCGGGAAGGTGCGGGTGGCGCCCACCGCGTCATAGATCGCCGCGCCCTGCCGGAAGGCGTGATCGCGCATCGCCCGGTCGTTGGCATGGTCGGAGTAATGCACGTTGGGAACCGGCTGGCCGTATTGATCCTTGATGTCAGGATGCAGCGTGATCCGGTTGCTCTCCTGCGGCATGTCCTCGCCGACGATCCACATCCCCGCCATGTTCTCGTAGCCGTCGAGCGCGGAGGCGAATTCGCGGCCCCAGGCGCCGGGGTCGAGGAACGCCGCCATGAACGGCAGGCCGAGGCTGAGCGTCTCCATCTCATAGCCCGCGACGAAGCCGCGCGAAGGGTCATGCCGCGCCTCGTCCTGGATGATGCCCGCCATGGTGGTGCCGCGCCACATCTTCACCGGCTTGTCGAACACGCCATAGACCGAGGCCGTGAGGTGGCGCAGATAGTTGCGGCCCACCTGACCGGAGCTGTTGGCCAGCCCGTCGGGGAACATCGCGGAGGCCGAGTTCAGCAATAGCCGCGGGCTTTCGATCGAGTTGCCCGCCACCGCCACCACGCGCGCCGCCTGCCGCTGCTCCACGCCGTTTTCGTCGGCGTAGACCACGCCGGTCACCTTGCCCGAGGCGTCGTGCTCGATGCGCAGAACGTGCGCGCGTTCGCGCACCTCAAGATGCCCCGTGGCCTCGCCCTTGGGGATCTCGGTGTAGGCGGTGGACCACTTCGCGCCCCACTTGCAGCCCTGGAAGCAGAATCCGGTTTGCTGGCAGGCCGGGCGGTCGTCGCGCTCGACCGAGTTGATCGCCATGCGCCCGGTGTGGACCTCCTTGTACCCTAACGCCTTGGCGCCCTTCTCCAGCACCTTGTAATTGTTGTTGCCGGGCAGGCCGGGCAGGCCGTTGGTGCGGGTCACGCCCATCTTCTTTTCAGCCAGATCGTACCACGGCGCCATCTCGTCGGCGTCGATCGGCCAGTCGAGCAGGTTGGCGCCCTCCAGCCCGCCATAGGTGCTGAGCGCCTTCCACTCGTGCTTCTGAAAGCGCAGCGAGGCGCCTGCCCAGTGCACGGTGGAGCCGCCGACCGCCTTGACGATCCACGCCGGCAGGCCGGAAAAATCCTTCGCCACGCGCCAGTCGCCCGAGGTGGTGCGCGTATCCAGCCACGAGAGCTGGCTGAACGCCGCCCATTCGTCGTTCAGGTAGTCGTCGGGCAGATAGCGCCCGCCCGCCTCCAGAGCGACCACGTTGACGCCCTTCTGCGCCAGCTCGTTGGCCAGCGTGCCGCCGCCCGCGCCGGTGCCGATCACAACCACCACGCTGTCGTCGGAAAGCTCAAACTTGGCAACCATATGTCAGCCCTCCTTCACAGCCAGGCGATGTCGTTGAAGCCGCGCGCGATATAGCCGCCCTGAGAGAACGACTCGCCCTCGTAGCCGAACAGCGGCCAGACCTCCTTCTGGTTGTAGAGGCTCACCACCAGCCCGCCGCGCACGGTCTGGAAGAAGGCGCCGCCCTGCACCTGGCGCAGCAGCGCCACGCGGTCGGCCTCCCAGCCCACCGCCGCATAACCGCGCGCGCCGCTCGCCTGCGCCAGCGTGTCGAGTTCCGCCACGCCGTCCTCGATCAGCGCCTTGTGCGCCGCGTCGCCTGCGGCGGCATCGTCATGGCCCTTCACGGCGGCGGCGTAGTAGCGGTCGGCCACGCGGTCATGGGGAAAGATGTCGCGCGCGATCTGGATCAGCGTCGCCATGGTCTGCGGCGCCAGCCCTTTCGTCTCCAGCGCCCAGGCGGCGTCGGGCGCCGCGACGAAGCCGGGACCGGCGATCGCGATGGCGCCGACGGCGGCGCCCCGGCTGATAAGCGCGCGCCGCGTCAGCCCGCGGCGGGTGGTTTGTGTCATGGTCGTTTCCTCCGTATGCGGGCGTTGCTCGCCCTTTTTCGTGTGGTCG
>CAZRFB010000038.1:0-9119 GCA_964599185.1 uncultured Rhodobacterales bacterium
CTACGCCCTGCAACGCGTCATGAACCAGAGCGACGCCGATTATCTGCCGATCCTCAAGACGCTCTGCGCCTATGTCCGCGAGAACGCGACATTTCAGGAGCGCCCCAGCTTCAGTGAAGGCCCGCCGCTCCCTGAGCCGCCCGAGCCGCCAGAGGCCCGCGACGAAACCCCGGAGGAACTGGCCGAGCGGCTGGCGGCGATCCGCCTGCACGCGCAGAACCTGCGCGACTGGGGCGCGCGCCTCCGCGCGAAAGCGACGGCGCGCGGCGCCCCCAGCGCCCAGCGCCCCGACATCCGCGCCGCGCTCGACGTGCTGTGCGACCGGCCGGAGAAGCGGCGGTTGAAGCTGGAGGGGATCGAAAGATTGGAGCCGCCGGCGGCGGACATTCTGATCTGGGCGGCAAAGGGCGTACGGCTCGACCTCGCCGGGGCTGTGCTGCAAGGCGCGTCTCGGGCGGACACCGACTTGCGCCGCACAAATCTCACCGGCGCTCAGATGCACGGTGCAAACATTGCCGGAGCGCGGATGCAGGGAGCGGTCCTCGCCAATGCTTACTTCCAAGGTGCGGTCCTGACCGAAGCGCGGATGCAAGGCGCTGTGCTATCTGGAGCGCGCATGCAGGGCGCTGTCCTGGCCCATGCGCGGATGCAAGGGACAATCCTCGCCGATGCGCGGATGCAAGGCGCGGTCCTCGTCGCGGCGCGTATGCAGGGCGCGGTCCTCTTCAAGGCGAGGCTACAGGGTGCGGTCCTTAGACAGGCGCGGATGTGGAAGGCGGATCTCGACGCGGCGCGCATGCAGGGCGCAGACCTCGAGGAGGCGCGCATGCAGGGGGCAATCCTGACCAACGCAACGCTGCAAGGGGCCAATCTGAACAGGGCAGATATGCAGGGGGCAGACCTGTATAACGCGCGGATGCAAGGCGCTGACCTCCGCAGAGCGCAGATGCAGGGCGCAGACCTCCTCGCGGCGCAGATGCAACACTCGATCTTGATAGGTGCGGACATGCAGGGGGCGGTGCTGATTGGGGCCGTAATGCACGGGGCAGACCTCAGCAGGGCGTTGCTGCAGGGGGCGAACCTTAGCATGGCGAAGCTGAATTCAGCGACGATATCGCGCGCCCGGCTTGCCGGTGCGCTCCTCGCTGGCGCAGAGTTCGTCAACACGACAAATCTTACCTACAGCCAACTTGCATCAGCCTTCGGCGACGCCGCGACCAAGCTCCCTCCAGACCTCGACGCCGAGCGCCCCCGCCTGATCGCGGAAGCAGGCTGGGCGGAGGATGAAATTCCGGAGGAAGAACTGGACGACCGCTGGGCCGCATGGCGCGCCAAACGCACCCCCTGACGCCGCGCGCCGCCCGACAGCGCCCAAACCGCCCCAAACGCGCCCTTTACGCGCTCCCTGCGCGCCGCGCCGCACCAACCGCCCCAAATTCACAAACCCACGCCAGATCAACCGCTTGCGCCATCCCTGTCCCCGCCTGTCCCCGCCCCGCCAGGCCACACGGCGAAAACCCGGCGACGGCGCGCACCCGGCCCGGCGCCCCTCTGTCCCCGCCGCCCCCGCCCTACTTTGTCCCCCAGGCCCACAACCGCGACCCTTGCGCGGCGTAGGCGTCGGCGAGCACCATCTTGTGGACCTCGTCGGCGCCGTCCACCAGCCGCGCCTGCCTTGCGTAGCGGTAGATCCACTCGATCGCGGTGTCGCGCGAATAGCCCTTGGCGCCGCAGATCTGCAAACAATCGTCGGCGGCGCGGTTCAGCGTGTCGGCGACGTGGAGTTTCGCCAGCGAGATCTCGGTTTTCGCGCGGCCGCCCTGGTCCAGCGCCCAGGCGGCCTTCATGGTCAGCAGCCGCCCGACCTCGATGCGGTAAGCCAGATCGCCCAGTTTCACCCGCACCGTCTCCCGGTCGGCCAGCCGCACGCCAAAACCCTCGCGCGCGCTGGCGTAGCTTTGGGCGATCTCCATGCAGCGCCTCGCCAGCCCCAGCCAGCGCATGCAGTGCGTCAGCCGCGCGGGCCCCAGCCGTATCTGCGTCGCCTTCAGCCCGGCGCCGACCGCCATCAGCCGCATGGCGTCGGGTATCTCCAGTGCGTCGAATTCCAGCTCGCAATGGCCGCCGTGCTCCTGCGGCCCCATGATCGGAATGCGCCGCGCGACACGCCAGCCGGGTTGATCGGCGGAGAACAGGAACGCGGTCAGGCCGTGGCGCGGGTCGTCGGACGTGCGCGCGATCAGGATGAAGCGCTGCGCCCCTTCCGCCCCGGTGATGAACCACTTGCGCCCGGTGATGATCCAGCGGTCGCCGCGCCGCTCGGCCCGCGTGCGCATCATGCCGGGGTCGGACCCCGCGCCCGGCGCAGGCTCGGTCATCGCGAAGGCGGAGCGCATTTCGCCGCGAACCACCGGGGCGATCCACGCCTGCTGCGCCTCGGTCCCCACCGTGTGCAGCAGGCGCATGTTGCCGTCGTCGGGCGCGGCGGCGTTGAAGCATGCCGGGCCGAACAGCGCGCGGTTCATCTCCTCATAAGCCGCCGCCAGCGCCACGAACGGCAGGCCCAGCCCGCCGCGCGCCACGGGGACGTTCGGCGCCCACAGACCCGCCGCCTTCACCTTGTCGCGCACCCGCGCCAGCACGGGTTCGGGGATGTTGTCATGGTCGGCGAAATTGGCGGGGTCGGCCTCCAGCGGCAGGATCTCCGCCTCGACGAACGCCGCGACGCGGGCGCGATAGGCCTCCGCCTCGGGCGGCAGGGTGAAGTCCATCGGCGTATTCCCCCCAAGTGCGCGCGGGCGCGCAGGCGCTGCGGCCCGCTGTCGCGCCGCCAACGCAACTAAAGTTTAGTGTCGCGCGCGCAGTGCGTCCATGCAACTATCGCCAAACGACGAAAGACGTGGAGCCGCCCTGATGCGCAAGCCTAACGACGCCTGTTCCCTGTCCGGCGCCGTCGATCAGATCGGCGACGGCTGGATGATGCTGATTCTGTGGACGTCCTTCGAGGGCGTCTCGCGATTCGACGACTACCAGAAAACGCTCGGCGTCGCGCGCAACATCCTGTCCAACCGGCTGCGGCGACTGGTGGAGCTGGGGATTCTGGAAAAGCGCCCGGTGCATGACGGCGCGCGGCGGTTGGAGTATCGCGTCACCGAAAAGGGCGCGGAGCTGCGCGGGCCGCTCTCCGATCTGCGCCGCTGGGGCGCGCGCTGGGAAGGCGTCGCGCCCACGCTTGTGGCCGCCGCTCAGCGATAGCGGCGCAGCACCGTCGCCGCCGTCTCCATCGACACCGCCCGGCGCGCCGTCTCCCGCGCCGCGTCGGCGCATCCCGGTCCGTGCGCCACATACTTGTCGCCGCAGTCCAGCGTGGCGACCAGCAGCGCGCGCTCCTGCGCCACGTTGGCCTTGAAGCGGTCGAAGGCGCCGCCCGCCTGCGCCGCCGCGACCGCGTTCACAACATCGGCGCAGACCACGCCCTGACCGCGCAGCGCCTCGGCCAGCCCCGCGCCGCGCTGCGGGCTCTGGCACAGCTTCCACAGCAGGTCGGCCTGCACCAGCGCGAACAGCCGGATCACCGTGCGATGGCGCGGCTCCAGCGCCTCATAGGCCCAGAGCGCGCCCTGCGGCTCCCAGAACGGATAGCTCTCGACGAAGGCGCGCGCGTCGAAGGCGCGCACTGGGCCGGTCGGCGCGGGCAGGAAGCGTTTGGGCTGCTGCGGCAGCGCCACATCCTCGCGCCGGAACGCCAGCGTCCGGGTGCGGCCCGCGTCGAGCGTGCGCACGCCGTCGAACGGGATCGCCACCACCCGCGCGCCCACCGCCTCCGGCGCGATGCGCAACAGCGCCTCGCCCGAGGACAGCGTGGCGACGCCCTCGGCGCTGTCGCCCAGCCGGTCGGCGGAAAAGGCGCGCGCGGCGCCGTCCGGCTCGGTCAGCACCACCGCGTAGGCGTCGCCCTTCGCGGCGATCTCGAGGCGCCAGCCCTCGGCCGCGCCAAGGCCCAGATAGACGCCGCCCAGTTGCGCCGCCGCCGCTTGCGCCCACAACGTCAGCGCGAGGGCGGCCAGCCGGGCGAAAGCGCGAAAAGCTGTCATGTCATGCGGTCCGTCTCGCTATTGGCGCTCCCCATGAGGCCGCAACCTCTATAGCCTGCGCCGGGCGGCTTTGGGGAGAGCAGGTGAACGCGATGATGGACTGGGACAAGCTGCGCGTGTTTCACGCGGTGGCGGAGGCCGGCAGCCTGACCCATGCGGGCGAGAGCCTGCACCTCAGCCAATCGGCCGTCAGCCGCCAGATCCGCGGGCTGGAGGACAGTCTCGGCGCCACGCTGTTCCACCGCCACGCGCGCGGCCTGATCCTCACCGAACAGGGCGAGTTGCTGCTGGAGGCCACCCGCGAGATGACCAAGCGCCTGCTGGCGGCGGGCGCGCGCATCCGCGACAGCAAGGACGAGGTGTTCGGCGAGTTGCGCGTCACCACCACGGTCGGCTTCGGCGCGCTGTGGCTGACGCCGCGCCTGCCGCGATTCTTCGCGCAATACCCCGACCTGTCGGTGAACCTGCTGATGACCGAGAACGTGCTCGACCTGCCGATGCGCGAGGCGGACGTGGCGATACGGATGCGGGAGCCGCAGCAGGCGGAGCTGATTCGCCGCCCGCTGTTCGACGTGGCGATGCGGTTCTACGCCTCGAAGGACTATGTGGCCCGCAACGGCGCGCCGCAGAGCGAGGAGGAGTTGCGCGACCACCGCCTGATCGGCTTCAGCCCCAACGCGCAGCAGCCCACGCCGGTCGGCTACTGGCTGAACGCGCAGCTTGAGCTGGCGCATCGCGCGACGCTGATGATGAACAACTATTTCGCGATGCTCCAGGCCGCCGAATGCGGCATCGGCATCGCGGTGCTGCCGGATTATCTGGCCATCGACCACACCAGACTGACGCTGGTGGCGCCCCGGCTGCACAGCCCGTCGTTCACGGTGTTCTTCGCCTACCCGGAGGAACTGCGCCGCTCCAGGCGGGTGGAGGCGTTTCGCGATTTCGTCGCCGCCGAAGTCGAGACGTTCCGCAGCGGGGTCTGAGCCTGCCGCTCGCGGCGAAACGTCGCGCCTGAGCCATGCGCCGCAGGCAAGGCCGCGTTGCGGCGCCGCATTCGACCAATCTACACGTTGCGCGTGTCGCCTCGCCCGCCTATTTCTTGAATTGAGACCGGCAGAGCGGCAACACCTGTTGCCGCAAAACCCTCTCAACCTCCCTGTTGGACTTGGCCGGGCCTATGCCCGGCCTTTTTTTTGGCGCGGGCGCAAAAGAAACGCGCGCCCTTTCGGGCGCGCGCCGGGTCGTGCGCGGCAGATCGTGCGCGACGGATCAATCGACGATCAGATCCTCGTCCTCGGGCGCGCCGATCACCGCCATCGCGTCGCCTGCCGCCGACGCCGCAGTCGCCGCCGCAGCCGCCTCCGCCTGACGCTCGGCGATCACGCGGCGGTCGCGGTCGGCGGCGACCTGCTTCAGCCGCGCCGCCGCGCTGCCGGTGCCCGCCGGGATCAGACGGCCGACGATCACGTTCTCCTTCAGCCCCACCAGCTTGTCGCGCTTGCCTTGCGTTGAGGCCTCTGTCAGCACGCGGGTCGTCTCCTGGAACGACGCGGCGGAGATGAAGCTGCGGGTCTGCAAGCTGGCCTTGGTGATGCCCAGCAGCACGGGATCGCCCTTGGCGGGCGTGCGCCCGTCGGCCTCGGCCTTGGTGTTGACCTCGTCGAACTCGACCCGATCAAGCTGTTCGCCCGCAAGCAGCGTGGTCTCGCCGCCGTCGGTCACTTCGACCTTCTGCAGCATCTGGCGCACGATCACCTCGATGTGCTTGTCGCTGATCTTCACGCCCTGCAGGCGATACACGTCCTGCACTTCGTTCACCAGATAGTCGGCCAGCGCCTCGATGCCCAGAATCGCAAGGATGTCGTGCGGCGCCGGGTTGCCGTCGAGCACATACTCGCCCTTCTGGATGAAATCGCCCTCCGCCACCGTGATGTGCTTGCCCTTGGGGATCAGATACTCGCGCGTCTCGTCGGCGTCGTTGGCCGATTCGATGGTGAGGCGGCGCTTGTTCTTGTAGTCCTTGCCAAAGCGCACGAAGCCGTCGATCTCGGCGATGATCGCGTGATCCTTGGGTCGGCGGGCCTCGAACAGTTCGGCCACGCGCGGCAGACCGCCGGTGATGTCCTTGGTCTTGGCGCCCTCACGCGGGATGCGGGCGATCACGTCGCCCGCGCGCACCTCCTGCCCGTCCTCGACCGACAGGATCGCATCGACCGACATGAAGTAATGCGCCGGGTTGCCGTTATCGAGGCGCACCACGTCGGCCTTGACGCCGGTGGGCGTCTGCTCGCCGCCCGGCTCCATGATCGAGATGGCGGGCTTGATCTCCGAGCCCTTCTTCTCCGCCGCGCGCCAGTCCGACACGATCTGCTGGGTGATGCCGGTGGCGTCGTCGGTGTCCTCGCGCACCGAGATGCCGGGGATCAGGTCCACCAGCCGCGCGACGCCGCCCTTCTCCGCGATGATCGGCAGGGTGTAGGGATCCCACTCCGCCAGCCGCTGGCCGCGCGCGATCTGGTCGCCTTCCTTCACCACCAGCTTCGAGCCGTAGAGCAGCTTGTGGGTGGCGCGCTCGCGGCCCAGGTCGTCCTTGATGACGAGCTGGACGTTGCGGCCCATCACGATCACGTCGCCGTCGGCGTTGGTCAGCAGGTTGCGGTTGCGGATCTCCAGCACGCCCTCCTGGCTGGCCTCCACGAACGACTGGTCGGCCACGTTGGCCGCGCCGCCGATGTGGAAGGTGCGCATGGTCAGCTGGGTGCCCGGCTCGCCGATCGACTGGGCGGCGATGATGCCCACCGCCTCGCCCATGTTGACCCGCGTGCCGCGCGCCAGATCGCGGCCATAGCACTGGCCGCAGATGCCGTCCTTGAGCGCGCACGTCAGCGGCGAGCGGATATAGACGCTCTGCACGCCGGCCTCCTCGATCGCCGCCGCCTCGCGCTCCTCGATCAGCTGGCCGCGCGCCACGATCACCGCGTTGGTCACGGGATGCACCACGTCCTCGTTGGGCACGCGGCCCAGAACGCGCTCGCTGAGCGATGAGACGATCTCGCCGCCGTCCACCACCGGGGCGATGGTGATGCCCTGATCGGTGCCGCAATCCTCGACCTGGATGATGCAGTCCTGCGCCACATCGACCAGACGCCGCGTGAGATAGCCCGAGTTGGCGGTCTTGAGCGCGGTGTCGGCCAGCCCCTTGCGCGCGCCATGGGTCGAGTTGAAATACTCGCCCACGGTCAGGCCTTCCTTGAAGTTCGAGATGATCGGCGTCTCGATGATCTCGCCCGACGGCTTGGCCATCAGGCCGCGCATCCCCGCAAGCTGCTTCATCTGGGTGGGCGAGCCGCGCGCGCCGGAGTGGCTCATCATATAGACCGAGTTCGGCTCAAGCTCGCGGCCCGCGTCGTCGTGGCGGACGCGCTTGATCTCCTCCATCATCGCGTCGGCCACGCGGTCGGTGCACTTGGACCAGGCGTCCACCACCTTGTTGTATTTCTCGCCCTGGGTGATCAGGCCGTCCTGATACTGCTGCTCGAACACCTTCACGTCCGAGCGCGTCGCGTCCACCAGATCCCACTTTTGCGGCGGGATCACCATGTCGTCCTTGCCGAACGAGATGCCGGCCTTGAACGCCTGCTGAAAGCCCAGCGTCATGATCCGGTCACAGAAGATCACCGATTCCTTCTGGCCGCAGTGGCGATAGACCGCGTCGATCACCTCGCCGACCTCACGCTTGCGCAACAGGCGGTTGACCAGATCGATGCTCAGGTTCTCGTTGGCGGGCAGCAGGTTGGCGATCAGCATCCGCCCCGCCGTGGTCTCGACGCGCTGCATCACCGGCTCGCCGTCGGCGTCCGCGGTCTTGAAGCGGGTGGTGATTTTCGAGTGCAGCGTGATCAGCCCGGCGTGCAGCGCGTGCTCGATCTCGGCCATGTCGGCGAAGGCCATGCCCTCGCCCGGCTCGCCCTTCTTGTCGAGCGTGATGTAGTAGATCCCGAGCACCATATCCTGCGACGGCACGATGATCGGCTTGCCGTTGGCGGGGCTGAGGACGTTGTTGGTCGCCATCATCAGCACGCGCGCCTCAAGCTGGGCCTCAAGGCTCAGCGGAACGTGCACGGCCATCTGGTCGCCGTCGAAATCGGCGTTGAACGCGGCGCAGACCAGCGGGTGAAGCTGGATCGCCTTGCCCTCGATCAGCACCGGCTCGAACGCCTGGATGCCGAGGCGGTGCAGGGTGGGCGCGCGGTTCAGCATCACCGGATGCTCGCGGATCACCTCGTCGAGGATGTCCCAGACTTCAGGACGCTCCTTCTCGACCAGCTTCTTGGCCTGCTTGACGGTGCTGGAATAACCCTTGGCGTCGAGGCGGGCGTAGATGAACGGCTTGAACAGCTCCAGCGCCATCTTCTTGGGCAGGCCGCACTGGTGCAGCTTCAGCTCCGGCCCGGTCACGATCACCGAACGGCCCGAGAAATCGACGCGCTTGCCGAGCAGGTTCTGGCGGAACCGGCCCTGCTTGCCCTTCAGCATGTCCGACAGCGACTTGAGCGGGCGCTTGTTGGTGCCGGTGATCACGCGGCCGCGGCGGCCGTTGTCGAACAGCGCGTCCACCGACTCCTGCAACATGCGCTTTTCGTTGCGGATGATGATGTCGGGCGCGCGCAGCTCGAGCAGCCGCTTGAGGCGGTTGTTGCGGTTGATGACGCGGCGATACAGGTCGTTGAGGTCGGAGGTCGCGAACCGGCCGCCGTCCAGCGGCACCAGCGGGCGCAGCTCGGGCGGGATCACCGGGATCACGGTCAGGATCATCCACTCGGGCCGGTTGCCGGACTCGAGGAAGTTCTCGACCATCTTCAGCCGCTTGATGATCTTCTTGGGCTTCAGCTCGCCGGTGGCCTCCTTGAGGTCGGCGCGCAGCTGTTCGGCCTCGGCGTCGAGGTCGATGGCGGCCAGCATCTCGCGGATCGCCTCGGCGCCGATGCCGGCGGTGAAGGCGTCCTCGCCATACTGGTCCTGCGC
>CAZRFB010000039.1:0-2834 GCA_964599185.1 uncultured Rhodobacterales bacterium
GCCTCCGGTCCCGGCGGGCCTTCGCGCGGGGTGATGGTCACGCCGCCCTCCAGCACCCGCGCCGGGCCGATGGCGGCGAGGAACCGCGCCGCCACGGCTTGCGCGATCTCCACATGGCTCACCGCGTGCTCCATGCGGATCGCGCCCACGTCGCGGCGGGTGATCTCACCGGCGCCGCACAACATCGGCAACAGCCAGCGCGGCTCGGCCTTGTGCTTGCGCCCCACCGACAGCGTGAACCACGCGCTTGGCCCGAACGCCTCGCGCGGCGGGCGCACAGCCTCGGAGCGCGGCGCCGCCGGGCGCGACGCATCGGGGCCGCTCACGTCGATCAGCTCCTCCGGCGCCGCCATGCCTGCGCGCAGGCGGCGCAGGAAGGCGGCGGCGACCTGCTCGGCTCCGTGCCGTTCGATCAGCGCCGCCACCATCGCGCGCTCCCCCTCCGCCACCGGCGCGGCCAGCGCGGCGTCCTCCAGGATGCGCGCGTCGTCGCGGGCCAGAATCTCCGCCGGGCCGGGCGCGCGCATCCAGGTGGCGGAGACGCCCGCCGACGCCAGCAGCCCCTCGGCGCGCCGCCGCGCGCGTATCGGCGTCATCAGCGCGCAGACGCCCTTGCGCCCCGCCCGCCCGGTGCGCCCGCTGCGGTGCAGCAGCGTCTCACGATTGGCGGGCAGATCGGCGTGGATCACCAGCTCAAGCCCCGGCAGGTCGATGCCGCGCGCCGCCACGTCGGTCGCGATGCACACCCGCGCGCGCCCGTCGCGCATCGCCTGCAGCGCATGGCTGCGTTCGGTCTGGCTCAGTTCGCCCGACAGCGCCACCACGTTCAGCCCCCGGTTGGTGAAGCGCGCCGCCATGTGAGCCACCGCCGCCCGCGTGGCGCAGAACACCAGCGCGCCCTCGGCGTCGTGGTGGCGCAGCAGGTTGAAGACCGCGTTCTCGCGGTCGCCCTGCGCGATCAGATAGCCGCGATACGCGATGTCGGCGTGCGCCGCGCGCTCGGCGTCCACGCTCACCCGCGCCGCGTCGCGCTGATAGCGCTGCGCCAGCGTCACGATGGCCTTTGGCGCCGTGGCCGAGAACATGAGCGTGCGGCGCGCGGGCGGCGCGGCTTCGAGGATGAACTCGAGGTCCTCGCGAAAGCCCATGTCGAGCATCTCGTCGGCCTCGTCCAGCACCACGGCGCGCAACGCGGTCATGTCGAGCGCGCCGCGCCCGATGTGGTCGCGCAGCCGCCCCGGCGTGCCGACCACCAGATGCGCGCCGCGCTCCAGCCCCCGCCGCTCGGCGCGCGGGTCCATGCCGCCGACGCAGGACGCGACCACGCCGCCCGCCCCGGCCCAGAGCCACGCAAGCTCCTCGCGCACCTGAAGCGCCAGCTCGCGCGTCGGCGCCACCACCAGCGCCAGCGGCGCGGCGGCGGGGCCCAGACGCGGCGCGCCCGCCAGCAGCGCGGGCGCGATCGCCAGCCCGAAGGCGACCGTCTTGCCCGATCCGGTCTGCGCGGAGACCAGCGCGTCGCGCTCACCCAGCGCGGGGTCCAGCACCGCCTCCTGCACCGGCGTCAGCACGCCGTAGCCGCGCGCCGCCAGCGCCTCCGCCAGCACCGGCGCAACCCGCTCGATCTCAGCCATGCCTTGTCCACCCTTCCCGGCGCGACGACGCCAACGCGGCGCTTAGGCGATTTCGCGGGGCTTGTCATCCGCCCGCCGCCGATCCCTGCGGCGGTGCTCCGGGCCGCCGGCCCTTGTCCGGGCCGCGACCGCGCCTTACCTGATGGTCATGACAAACGGGCGCAGGACATGGCGGCACGGACTCCGCCGGGTTTCTGGTCGGATTTCTGGCGGCGTGCGGCTTGCGCTGATTGTCGCGCTGGCGCTGCTCGCGCCGATGGCCCCCGCCGCGATGGCCGCCGACGCCGCGCTTGGCGGCGCGCACGGTGACGCGCATCACGGACACATGATGGCGGCGCAGATGCGCGCTGCGCCGCAGGCGGTCGCCGCAAACAGCGCGCCAGATAGCGCGCCGGATGGCGCGTCGCTGTCGGCGCTGGCTTGCGCGGTGGTCTGCGCGGGCGCGCCCGACCCCGCCATGGCTCCGACGCCGCTCGCAACCCCGGCGCCGGTCCGCGCGCCGCGCGACTGGGCGCTGCGCCGCCAGCCTGCCGGCCTGGCGCCGCCGCCGGTGCGCCGACCGCCAAAGCTCCCGATCGCCTGAACGCACGCGCGCCTTCGGCGCGCATTTCCTGTTCATGCGCGTTCCCCCCTGTGCGGGCGGAATCTATCGGAGCACGATCATGCACGACACAGTCTCTCGACGCGGCTTTCTGGCCGCGACCACGGCGCTTGCGGCTTCGGCGGCGCTGCCCCGGATCGCGCGCGCGCAGACCGCGCCGCTGGCGCTGCGCGCGGCGACGCGCACGCTGGATGTCGATGGCCGCGCGGCCACGGTCTATGGCCTGATGAACGGCGCGGGCGGCCAGGGGCTGATCCTGGACCCCGGTCAGCGTTTCCGCGTCGATCTGACCAACGCGCTCGACGTCGAGACGATCATCCACTGGCACGGCCAGATCCCGCCCAACATCCAGGACGGCGTGCCCGACATGCCGATGCCGATGCTCAAACCCGGCGAGACGCGCAGCTACGACTTCGCGCCGCAGCCGGGAACCCACTGGATGCACAGCCATGTGCCGACGCAGGAGATGCAGCTTCTGGCGGCGCCGCTGATCGTGCGCAGCGCGGCGGACGCCGCCGCCGCCCGGCAGGAGGCGACGCTGTTCCTGCACGACTTCTCGTTCAAAAGCCCCGAGGAGGTGCTGGCCGAGATCACCGGCG
>CAZRFB010000040.1:0-2399 GCA_964599185.1 uncultured Rhodobacterales bacterium
ACCGCGACGCGCGCGGCCAGCAGCGCCACCAGCAGGCGCGGCGTGCGCCCGGAGAGACCCGCGACCGCCGCCTCGGCGCGCGCCCGCCACGCCTGCATCCGTTCGAGCGCGATCAGCGCCTCGGCGCATCCCGTGGCGAGATCGGCGTAGAAGGCGCGCAGACGTTGGGCGGGCTGATCGCCGCCTTGCGTGCGCCGCCGGGCGAGCGGCGCGAACGGCGCCCCTCCCCTGCCCGCGCGCCCGGCGATCTTCATCGCCGCGACCGCCGGCGCGACCACGGCGGTCGCGTCGGACAGCCCCGACAGCCGCCACGCGCGCTCCGCGACGCAGGCTTGCGTGAAGCGGTGCGCGGCGCGCAGGCCGCGCACCTCCGCCGCCCAGCTTTCCGCCGCCGCGATCCAGGCGTCGCCCTGCAGACGCGCGAAGGCCGCCCACGGCGCCGCGCCATCGTCCCGGCGCGCGCCGCCCCTGTCGCTAGGCAGCGTCCGGGCCTCGAACCGCGCCAGCGCCGCCGGCGAGGCGAGCGTCCAGCGCCCGCGCGCAAGCCGCCGCGCGGCCCAGGCGGCGCGCGCCATCCCTGCGTCCTCCGCCGCCGCGCGCCCGATCCGCGTCGCGCCCCACAGCGTCAGCCGCTCCACCTCGAGACCGAAGCCCTCCGCCCAGGCCAGCGCCGCCGCCTGACCCAGCGCCAGCCGCTCGACCCCGGCGCGGGCGTGTGCGGGCGCCGACGCGCGCAGCCGCTCGTCGAGCCGGGCGAACGCCTCCACCGCCTCGGCCAGCGGCCTGGCCAGCGCGGCCTCGGCGTCAAGCCAGGCGTCGGGGCCAGTCCGCCCGGACCGGGGCATGGGATCGACGGGCGAGACGTCGGGATCGACCAGCCGCAGCGGGTCGAGCGCGCCGCCGTCATCGTCGTCGTCGTCCGCATCCCAGATCGACCGAGGCGCGAAGCCGTCCTCCGCGTCGTCTTCTTCGGGGCTGCGTCCCGCCGTCATGATCGCCCGGCGCGGCGCAAGCCGCCGGTGCGCGGCGCAGCTGCCGGACCTGCTGTCTGGCCGGTGAAAGCCCTGAGCGGACGCGCCGCGATGCGCTGGTCCCCGCAAGGCGCAAGGGACCGCTTCAGCGCCATGGTCAAGGCGGCGCCGCGCCAGAGGCCACCCTCGTCAAAGGCTTCACGGTCGCGCCACGCGCCGCGCCGACCGGGGTCGCGTCGGCGGATCCGTTTGGCGGCTGACCACCCTGCATTACTCATTTCAGATCAGTAGCATTATTTATCGTATGCGCAAAAAAGCAATATTTTGCGCTCTACTCGCACGTTCCGGTCACGCGCCCATAACTGCCGATAAGGGGCAGTTATCGACAATCGGACAAAAATGGAACATACAGGCCGGCGCCGCTCATTTCGTGCAGATCAGGCGAAGGGATTGACGATCTCCAGCTCGCCGAAACGCCGTCCGGCCTGCATGTCCTCGCTGAGAAGCCGGCGCGCGCCCGCCTCCAGCGCCGAGGCGACGATCAGCGCGTCGTAGAACGACAGGCCGCCCTGCGCCGCCAGATCGAGCGCGCGCGCGTGGGTGGCGACGGTGAGGGGCAGCACCGCGTCCGCCAGCGTCCGCACGTCGTCGAGCACGGCGGCGATCTCCGGCCAGTCCAGCCCCGCCTTGCGGCGCAGCACGCTCGCGCATTCGTTCAGCACCTGAACGCTGACCACGCCGCCCCGTGCGAGGGTCGCCCGCGCGATGTCGGCCTTCGGCCCCTCGGTCTGCGCATGGACGACGACGTTGGTGTCGATGAAGTCGGTCAGCGGCGCGGCTCCGCCTCGGGGGCGTCCACGCCGCGCGCGTGCGCCGCGTCGCGGTCGAACCGATACTCCTCCGGCAGCCGCAGCTTGCGCGCCTGCATCCGCGCCAGCGCATCCGCCCGCCGCGTGTCGCGGGCGAGCGTCACCCGGCCATCATCGACCGCCACCACCGTCAGCGCGTCGCCGGCCGCGAGGCCGAGCCGCGCGACCAGATCTTTTGGCAAACGCACCGCCAGACTGTTGCCCCACCGGCTGACCTGCATCGCCGCCTCCTTATCCTGATATATAGTATATACATTTTATCCGGGATATCCGCAAGGCTGCTCGACAGCAGCACAAAGATCGAACATTGTGGCGCCGCAGGCTCTTGGACGACCTGCGCGACGCCGCCGGGAGGAGACGCTCATGGCCGACGGACCGCCCGGCCCCCCTCCCGCGCCCCGCGCTTCGGCGCTGGCGCAGATCGTCGGCCCGCGCGAGGGGCTGCCGCCGATCTACCGCGACCTGATCGAGCGGCTGGCGCGTGAGACCATCCCCGCCAACACCCGCCGCGCGCTGGAGAGCGACCTGCGCTATCTCGCCGCCTGGAAGCGCGCCGCCA
>CAZRFB010000041.1:0-8384 GCA_964599185.1 uncultured Rhodobacterales bacterium
ACCTGCGCCAGCCTGCGGCGCGGCGCGGCGTCGATGATGAAGGGAACCGGAAAGCCGCCGATCTGCGCCCGCGCCCGCAGCGCGCCGTCGAGGCTGCACAGCACCGCCGCTGCGCCCATCCTGACGGCGTATTGGGCGAAATCCGCGCCGTCGGCCTTCACGCCCTTCAGCGCGGCGAACAGATGGCCGGGCCGGGTGTGTCGGCTGTCCACGCTCAAGCCTGTCACCGCCGCCGCCGGGTCGGGCGCAGGGCCGAGGATCAGGGCGTCGGTCAGCCCAAGGCTTGCAAATGTCGCCACGCCGCTCATCCCCGCACCGCTGCGGCCAGCGCGGCGGCGGGTTGCGGCGCCGGTTCGGGCGCGGGATCGGGCAGAGCCGGGCGCAGGCCCAGCAGCGGCGCAAGACGGCGGATCGCGGCCCCGGCGGTGGGCGCGGCGGTGGCGCCGGCGGTGCGGCGCGGCTTGGGGCCGGAGCGGTCGGTCGGCTCGTCGAGCGTCACGATCAGCACATAGCGCGGGTCGTTCATCGGAAACGCCCCGGCGAAAGTGGCCAGCGTGCGGGTCTCGTCATAGCCGCGCCCGGTGCGGCTGAGCTTGTTGGCGGTGCCGGTCTTGCCGCCGACCAGATAACCCGGCGCCTCCGCCGAGCGCCCGGTGCCGCCCTCGACCACGCCGCGCAGGATGGCGCGCATCTGCGCCGAGGTGCGCGCCGAGATCACCCGCGCGTCCTCGCCCGGCGGGCCTGCGTCGGGGTTCAGCGTCGGCGTCACCAGCAGTCCGCCGTTGACCAGCGCGGCGTAGCCTGCGGCCATGTGGGTCTGCGACACCGACAGGCCGTAGCCGAAACTGATGGTGATGGTGGACAGATCCGACCAGCGCTGCGGCGCCAGCGGCTGACCCAGCCGCGCCTCCGCCAGGTCGAGGCCGGTCGGCGCCATCATCCCCAGCTTGCGCAGAAAGTCCTGCGCGGCGGCGGTGCCGGCCATCAGCGCCATCCGGATTGTGCCGACGTTGGAGCTTTTCGCCATGATCTGCGCCACGGTCATCTGGGGCGGCATCGGATAGTGGTCGCGAAACCGCGCGCGGCCCCAGACCACCGGGCCTTTCGCGTCGATCAGCGTGTCCATGCCGATCACGCCGCGCTCCAGCGCCAGCGCGGCGAAGAACGGCTTGAACGCCGAGCCGAACTCATACACCCCCTCCACCGCGCGGTTGCGGAGCCGCGCGTCGGCGGCGACCCTGGGATCGACGGGGTCGGGGCGGCGGTTGGGGTCGAAGTCGGGCAGCGAGACCATCGCCGCGATGGCGCCGGTGCGCGCGTCCATCAGCGTCGCCCAGGCGCCCTTGGCGCCCAGACGCGCCCGCGCCTCCTCAAGCACCTCGGTCAGCGCCGCCTGCGCGGGCAGGTCGATCGACAGCCGCAGCGGCGCGCCGGCGCGGGCCGGATCGCGCAAGGTCTCGTCCGACCAGCGCTCGGCGCCCGCCAGCCCGATGATCTCCGCGCCGCGCACGCCTTCATCGCCCGCGCGCGCGCCGCCCAGCACATGCGCCGCCATCCGCCCCGCCGGATACACCCGCACGTCGCGGTCGCCGAAATAGACGCCGGGAAGCCCCAGATCGTGCACCGCCTGACGCTCGCCGGGCGAGATCGGGCGCTTGATCCAGGCGAAGCCGCGCCGCCGCTCAAAGCGCGCGCGCAGCCGCGCCTCATCGACGCCGGACAGCGTTTCGGCCAGCAGCCGCGCGGCGCGCGCGGGGTCGTCGATCTCGCCGGGATGGGCGTAAACGCTGGCGGCGGGCAGGTTCATCGCCAGCGGGCGCCCGGCGCGGTCGGTGATCTCGGCGCGCGCGACGTGGAGCGCGGTCTCGCCCGCCGCGACCTGCGGCTCGACCGGCTCCGACAGCGCCAGCGCCGCCATCCTGACCGCGACCGCCGAAAAGCCGAACGCGAACGCCGCGCCCACCAGCGTCAGCCGCCACGCCGCGCGCTGGCCCGCGCTGGGCTTTTGCGGCGGCGGCGCGGGCTGCGCCGCGCCGCTCAGCAGGGCGGCGAGCGGCGGCTCGGGCGCCGCCATGGCGTCGGCGTCGCCGGGGCCGGTCATGGCGCGACCCTCCCGCCCGGCGCGGCTGCGAAGGCCGACGGCGCGGCGCGCGCCCAGAACGCCTCCGGCGGCGGCGCCGGGATCGCGTCGAGCGCGACGTATGACGCCGCCGCCAGCGGCGACAGCGTCAGCGCCGCGTCATTGGCCCGCGCCAGCGCGCGCACCCGGTCGGGCGCCGCCAGATAGGCCCATTCGGCGCGCAGCACCGCGATCGCCTCGCGCTCGCGCGCGATCTCCTGACGCAGGGCGGCGACGCGCTCCTGCGCCGCCTTGGCGGCGTAGTTGACGTTGTAGGCCCAGAACGCCGCGACCGCGACCAGCGCCGCGGCGAGGAAATACAGCGGCCCCCTCATCGCCGCGCCCCGGGCAAGAGCGGCAGGCCCAGCGCGCGCGGATCGATCATCCCTGCGGGCGCGGCGGTGCGGCGCGCCGCGCGCATCTTGGCGGAGCGGGCGCGGGGGTTGCGGCGCACCTCGTCGTCGCTCGCCTCCGCCGCGCGGCGGGCGAGCGGCGTGAAGCGCGGATTCTCGACCGGCGCTTCGGGCGCATGGCGCGAGGCGTGCGGCGCCCGCCCGCCGCGCAGTTGCAGGAAGCGCTTGACGATGCGGTCCTCAAGCGAATGAAACGTCACCACCGCCAGCACGCCGCCTTCGGCCAGCGCGCGCTCGGCGGCCTCCAGCGCGCGCGCCAGCTCACCCAGTTCGTCGTTGACCGCGATGCGCAGCGCCTGAAAGGTGCGGGTGGCGGGGTGCGGCTGGCCGGGGCGCTGGCGCGGCATCACGGCGGTGACGATCCCGCTCAGCCGCGCGGTGGTGTCGATGGCGCCCTCGGCGCGCGCCGCGACGATGGCGCGCGCGATGCGCCGCGCCGCGCGCTCCTCGCCATAGAGAAACAGGATGTCGGCCAGCGCCGCCTCGCCCGTTTGAGCCACCAGATCGGCGGCGCTGGGCCCGGCGCCGCCCATGCGCATGTCGAGCGGGCCGTCGCGCATGAATGAGAATCCCCGCTCAGCCTCGTCGATCTGCATCGAGGACACGCCGATATCCAGCGCCACGCCCGCCAGCGGCGGCGCGCCTTCGGCCCGCGCGAGCACGTCGAGATCGCCGAACCGGCCCTCGACCAGCGTCAGCCGGTCGCCATAGCGCCCCGCCCAGACCCGCCCGCGCGACAGCGCCTGCGGGTCGCGGTCCACCGCGATCACCCGGTCGGCGCCGCCCTCCAGCAGCGCGCGGGTGTAGCCGCCCGCGCCGAAGGTGCCGTCGAGATAGACGCCGCCGCGCGCGGGGTTCAGCGCCGCGATCACTTCGGCGCGCATCACCGGGGCATGAGCGGCCTCGGCGCGGCGCAGCGCCGCCTCGACCTCCGGCGCCAGCGTCATGCGCCCGCCGATCCAGCCCCGCCGCGCCCGCGCAGCCTGAGCTTGTCGAAATTCGCCATCGCCAGCGCGTCATAGCCGTCCTGACGCGCCTTGTAGGCGTCGGGGTTCCAGATCTGGAAGGTCTTGCCGAGGCCGACGAACAGCGCCTCCTCGCCGCCAAGATCGAAGTCCTTGCGCAGGTCGGGCGACAGCACGATGCGCCCGGTGTCGTCGATCTGCACCTGACGCGCCTGGCCGATGATCTTGTTGGACAGCGCGATGGTGACCGGATCGAGCGGCGCCATGTCGTCGATGGCGTCGGCCATCTCCTCAAAGCGCGCCATGCCCAGGCAGTCGATCGCCGGGTCGCCGACCATGCGCGGGATCAGCACCACGCCGGGCTGCGCCTCGCGCTCCAGCACCTTGCGAAACGGCGCGGGGATCGAGACGCGGCCCTTGGCGTCGATCCTGTTCTTCGTCGTGGAGGAGAAGAACCGCATGCGCCCGACGCCCAATCCACTTTCTCGAAAACGAAACGGGCCGCGCGCCGTTCAAAGCGCGCGACCCGTCCGACTGCCCCATCGCGCATCGACTTCGCGCATCGCCGCCTTCTGGCGGTCGTCCCGTTGATCGATCCCACCCGCCGGATCGCCTGTATGACCTGCCTCTGTCTTTTTTCGTGCTGGTCCGGCGGGTTCGTAGGAATCGTTATGCCATGGGATTTCGTGGTACGCAATAGTGATGTTATGGGCCAATGTGGATAAAGATGTGGAGAATTCGAGTGAACTCTGGGTGAAGCCGCGCGACGCAAGAACAGAATTGGTTGATAAGCGGTAAATTTTCCGCAATGAGTCTTGGTTAGTTCTTTTTATGTTCTCATCTTGACTCCACCCACGGTTTCCCATGGCGACGCCGGTCCGCTGTGGAGAAGTTGGGCGGCTGTGGAGAAGTTGGGCGGCCTGTAAGCCGGGTTCTGTCCGGGGGCCGGTCGCCCGACCCCGTGGATGGTCATTCATCTGGACCCGCCGTCGCCGACGGGTTCTCGCGATCAACCCGGACCGCCGGGCGGAGACGCCCGATATGCGGTCCCTATACGATCTTGCTCCCGGCGGGGCTTGCCATGCCGCCCCCGTCGCCGGGGGCGCGGTGGGCTCTTACTCCACCGTTTCACCCTTGCCGGCCGCTTGCGCGACCGGCGGTTTGTTTTCTGTGGCGCTTTCCCTCAGACCCGGCCCATGGTTTCCCAAGGCCCGAACCCGGCCGGGCGTTACCCGGCGCCGTGTCTCCGTGGAGCCCGGACTTTCCTCGCCCGCACGGTCGCCCGCGCAGGCGCGACCATCCAGCCGCCCAGCGATTGATCATAGCCGCTGGATGCGGTGGCGGCAAACACGGCTTTTTTAGCGCGAGAACCGTGAAATTGTGGCATTCCGCTTTGCGCGGTGAAGATGAGCGGCTACTTTCCCCCGGCGAGGCGAACAGTGCGGCGCGCCGCCGGGTTTGGAACGGATCATGGCGTTGGAAACGGTCGGATCACCCGCCAAGGCTTCGGGTGCGGACACAGGGGTGACGAAGATGAAGGCGGCGCCTGCATATGACCGCGAAGCCGTCTGGGGGCGGTTCGAGGCGCAGGTCTCGGCGCGCGGCGCTGCGCCGTCGCCGATTCTGCAAGAGCATATTTCGTCGGAGCGCGCATGGGCTGCGCCGCGCCCGATCTCATTGGCGGTTCCCGCGCCCGAAACCGGCGCTGCGGTCGCACAGGCGCCGCGCGCCGCCGCCGTCGGCGTTCCGACCGCGCATCAGGGGCGCGGCGCCTGGTTCTACCGGCTTCAGGGCGCGGCGCTGACCGGGGTTGTCGCGCTCGCCGCGCTTGCGGCGGTCCAGCTCTCGAATCCCCCGGCGCTTGAAGGCGTCGTCGCGCCCGTCGTCGCGCCCGCCGATCAATCCGCCGCTTTCGCCGACGCGTTCGCGCAGACCGCCCGCGCCGAGTCGGCTGCGGCGCAGCCATCCGCTGCGACGTCGCCGCCGGGCGCTGACGCCGCGCCAGCCGAAGACGCGCCGGAGGCCGAGGCGATCGCGCGGATCACGGCGGCCGACCCGCCCTATCGCGTGGTGCTGCATATCGCGCCCGAAGCCAGCCCGCGCGATGTCGCCCGCCTCGACACCGCCATCAAGGCCTGGGGCTTCGCCGCGCCGGAACAGCGTGCGGCGGCGGAGGCGGTCGTGTTGCCCGAGGTGGCTTTCCATGCCGGGCAGGACCGCGAAGCCGCCCTGATCGTCGCGCGGATCGCGGATCGCATCCTCGCCGAAGCGGTGCTGACGCCCCCCGCCGCAGCGCTGGCCGGGACTGAGGGCGCCGGGCTGATCGAGGTCTATGTGACGACCCGCTGAACCGGGCTGACGCGCCGGGCCGCGCGCCTTGCCGGTTCAGCGCCGCGTTCGCAACAGCCCCGCCAGCGCGTAAGCGTCGCGCACCACCGGCGCCGCGATGGCCTCGGCGCGCTCGGCGCCGTCGGCAAGCACCGCGTCGATATGGCCGGGGTCGGCCAGCAGCGCGCGCATCCTGCCGGCGATGGGGCCGACCTTTTCTACCGCCAGATCGGCCAGCGCGGGCTTGAACGCCGAGAACGGCTTGCCAGCCCACGCCGCGATCACGTCCGCCTTGGTGACGTCGGAGAGCGCGGCGTAGATGCCCACCAGATTGTCGGCGCCCGCGCGGCCCGCCAGCCCCTCCACCGTCTCGGGCAGCGGGTCGGGGTCGGTCTGCGCCTTGCGGATCTTCCTGGCGATGGCGTCGGCGTCGTCGGTGAGGTTGACGCGGCTGAGGTCGGAGGGGTCGGACTTCGACATCTTCTTGGTTCCGTCGCGCAGGCTCATCACCCGCGTCGCCGCGCCCTCGATCAGCGGCTCGGGCAGGGGAAAGAAGTCGGGCGCGTTGAAGTCGAGGTTGAACTTCGCGGCGATGTCGCGCGCCAGTTCAAGGTGCTGCTTCTGGTCCTCGCCCACCGGCACGTGCGTCGCCTTGTAGACCAGAATGTCGGCGGCCATCAGCACCGGATAGGCGTAGAGGCCGACGCTCGCCCCCTCACGGTCTTTGCCGGCCTTCTCCTTGAACTGCGTCATGCGGTTCAGCCAGCCGACGCGCGCCACGCAGTTGAACAGCCACGCCAGCTCGGCGTGCGCGGGCACCTGGCTCTGGTTGAAGATGATCGAGCGCGCGGGGTCGAGCCCGCAGGCGAGAAACGCCGCCGTCAGCTCGCGGATCGCGCGCACCAGCGCGGCGGGTTCCTGCGGCACGGTGATCGCGTGCAGGTCCACCACGCAATAGACGGTCTCTATGCCGCGCCCCTGCAACTCGACGAACCGTTTGACGGCGCCGAGATAATTGCCCAGATGAAGGTTCCCGGAGGGCTGAACGCCCGAGAAGACGCGGTGGCCATGCCCTTTCGACGCCGACATCCAGAATTCTCCACGCTGATGCGCGCGCGTTATGGGCGTCGGTCCCGTTTCGGTCAAGCGCGCGGGGCCATGGCGTGAAAACCGGGGCGCCGCCGCTGGTCTGGGCGATGGCGGGCGCGTTCATCGCCATCGAGGGGGTGCTGACGGCCTCCGATCTCGGCCTCGCGCCGCAGGGTCTGCGCTTCGCCGCGTATCGCGCGTTCGCGTTCTTCGACATCTATTTCGACGCCATGCTCGTCGGCCGCGCCGTGCCCGCGCAGCTTTGGTGGTCGCTGGTCACCCATGCGTTCCTGCACGGCGGGCTGCTGCACCTGGCGATGAACACCGCCGTGTTTCTGGCGCTGGGCGCGCATCTGACGCGGGCGGTGGGCGAGGCGGGGATGCTGGCGCTGTTCTTCGGCACGGCGGTCGCGGGCGCGCTGCTGTTCGGGTTGCTGGCCGACACCGGGCCGTCGTTCGTGCCGATGGTCGGCGCCTCCGGGGCGCTGTTCGGGTTTCTCGGCGCCATGAAGCGGTGGGAGTGGCGCTATCTGGCGGCGCACGACCTGCCCAGGCGGCGCTTCTGGAGCACGGTGCTGGCGCTGACGGCGGTCAACGTGGTGCTGTCGCTGGGCTTTGGCGACGGCGGCGGCGTGGCGTGGCAGGCGCATCTTGGCGGGTTTCTGGCGGGCTGGTTCGCGGCGCCGCTGATGACACCGCGCCGGGGCATGGCGATAGGCCCGATCTGAGGGGCGCGGCGGCGCAGCGCGATAGCGCGAAGACGCTGTCACGATACTGTCATGCAATCGTCGCCCAAGCTTCGCGAATGGAGATTAACACCAGAGTCGGTTTCCGAGGCGTGCCGCCTTCGGGCAAATCAGACGAGGCTCACATGAAAACTACCTTCACTCTGGCTGTCGCCGCCGCGATCGCGGTCAGCGCTGGCGCCGCGTCCGCGCGCGACCAGATCCGCATCGTCGGCTCCTCCACGGTGTTCCCCTACACCCAGGCCGTGGTCGAAGAATTCGGCAACACCTCCGGTTTCGCGTCGCCGATCCTCGAGTCGACCGGCACCGGCGGCGGCATGAAGATTTTCTGCGAGGGCATCGGCGCGAACTTCGCCGACGTGACCGGCGCCTCGCGCGCCATGAAGGCGAGCGAGTACGCGCTGTGCGCCAAGAACGGCGTCACCGACATCTCCGAGGCGCTGATCGGCTATGACGGCCTGTCGATCGCGGTCTCGCGCTCGTCGAAGTCCGATTGGGCGCTGACGCTCGAGCAGATCTATCTGGCGCTGGCGGCGGAAGTGCCGGTCGGCGACGGCTGGGGCGCCAACCCCAACAAGAAGTGGAGCGACATTGACGCTTCGCTGCCCGACGTCGAGATCGTCGCCTACGGCCCGCCGCCGACCTCCGGCACCCGTGACGCCTTTGTCGAGCTGGCGATGCACGAGGGCTGCAAGCGCCTGCCCTACGTCAAGAACGGCGGCTT
>CAZRFB010000042.1:0-4577 GCA_964599185.1 uncultured Rhodobacterales bacterium
TAGATGTTGATCGAGGGCCGGTTCATCGCCTGCAAAACCGCGTCGGGCGTGACCGAGGGGCCGGGGATGGCGAGAAACTCACGGCCTTGGGCGAGAGACATGGGCTAAGCTCCTGAACAGTCGGCGCACGGCGCGCCCGCCGACGTCGGAGGCGTTCAGGGGGCGGTTGCGTCAAGTAAGGTGTGGAGGCGACGGCCGGAATCGAACCGGCGTGCACGGATTTGCAGTCCGCTGCGTAACCACTCCGCCACGTCGCCACACCGGCGCGGCAATAGCACCGCGCCAAGGGGGTGTCCAGCGGCGCGCAAGGGCGTCAGGGCAGGGGCGTCAGGGCGGGAGCGTCAGGGCTGCACGACAAAGCCGATCTCCGCGCCCGCCTGCGCGCCGAACACGCGCACGCCGACCGCGTTCTCCATCAGCGCGTCCGACACCGGCGTGTCGGCGCGCAGCTTCTGCGTCAGGCCCGGCGGCGGCGGGGGCGGCGGCGCCTTGCCCTTCTGCGGCTTGGGCGGCCCGGCGGGCGAGGCGACGAAATCGAACGCGAAGAACCCGTCCTCCCCCACCGCGCCGGTGCGCGGGCGCAGCTGCGGGCGGCTCCAGCCGATCCCGTCGGCCTCGGCGTAGGCGGTGAGGATGAAGCCCTTGTGCGTGCGCCCCAGCTCCACCCGCTCGACGCGCGCGACCACCTGCTTGACGCCGACCTCGTCCATCTCCTGCGCCGTGGGCGGCGCGGGATCATCCGCGCAGGCCGACAGCGCGGCCGCGGCGGCCAGCGCGCACAGGCGCAGCGTCAGACGGCGCGAAAGCAGGCGGCGGAACATGGGCGGGCTCCTCGTGACGGGTCTTTGCGCGACGCTTCGGCGCGGCGGCGGAAATGACGGCTGGACCATGCGGCGGCGCGCGCCTATCTGCAAGACCGACAGGGGAGCGCGACCATGGATGACCGCCCGACATTCGACGCCATCGCCGAGGACATGGCCTTCCTCGACGACTGGGAGGATCGCTATCGCTATGTGATCGACCTCGGCCGCGCGATGCCGCCGCTCGACCCCGCACTCAGAACGGCGGCGAGCAAGGTGGACGGCTGCGCCAGCCAGGTGTGGATCGTCCCGCGCCGCGAGGGCGACCGCATCGACTTCGACGGCGACAGCGACGCGATCATCGTGCGCGGGCTGATCGCGGTGCTGCGCGCGCTCTATGGCGGCAAGCGCGCGGAGGAGATCCTGTCCATCGACGCGCAAGGCGCCTTCGCGCGGCTGGGGCTGGATCAGGCGCTGTCCTCGCAACGCTCCAACGGCCTGCGCGCCATGGTGACGCGGCTGCGCGAGACGGCGGCGCGCGCCGAGGCCTGACGCCGCAGATTCTTCGGGATACGGCGCTTTACCCTGCGCGGCGCGCGCGCTAAGCGGGCGCAGCTTTCGCGGGGAGACCGGACATGAATTTGCTGAGCAGGCTGCTTTCGGAGCGGGAATGGCTGATGGCCGACGGCGCCACCGGCACCACGCTGTTCAACGCCGGGCTGATGTCGGGCGACGCGCCGGAGATGTGGAATTTCGACAACATCCCCGCGATTCAGGCGCTGCACGACGGGTTCATCGCCGCCGGGTCCGACATCATCCTGACCAACTCGTTCGGCGGCACCCGCGCCCGGCTCAAGCTGCACAAGGCCGAGGACCGCGCCTTCGCGATCAACCAGCGCGCCGCCGAGATCGCGCGCGACCGCGCCGACCGGGCGGGCCGCCCGGTGGTGGTGGCCGGCTCGATGGGGCCGACCGGCGAGATCATGCAGCCGGTCGGCCCGCTCGGCCACGCCGAGGCTGTGGCGATGTTCGAGGAGCAGGGCAGGGGGCTGATGGCGGGCGGCGCCGACGTGCTCTGGGCAGAGACCATCAGTTCGGAGGAGGAGATCCGCGCCGTCGCCGAAGCCGCCGCCAACATCGGCGCGCCGCTCTGCGCCACGCTGAGCTTCGACACCGCCGGGCGCACCATGATGGGCGTCACCTCCAGCGCCTACGCCGCGCTCGCCCCCACGCTGGCGGGGCCGCCGCTGGCCTTCGGCGCCAACTGCGGCGTCGGCGCGGCGGACCTGGTGCGCACCGTGCTGGGGCTGACCGAAGCGGCGCCGGACGCGGTGGTGATCGCCAAGGCCAACGCCGGCATCCCCAAATACGTCGATGGCCACATCCACTACGACGGCACGCCCGACCTGATGGCCGAATACGCGCTGCTGGCGCGCGACGCGGGCGCGCGGATCATCGTCGGCTGCTGCGGCACGCAGCCTGCGCATCTGGTGGCGATGCGCGCCGCACTGGAATCCCACGCCAAGGGTCCGCGCCCGACGCTGGACGACATCGCCGCGCGGCTGGGCGGCTTCTCGTCGGGCACCGACGGGGTGACCGGCGGCGACGCGCCGGTGTCGCGGCATGAGCGGCGGGGCAGGCGGCGCGGCTGACGGCGCCACGCTTCAGGAGGGATTGGAGATAAGGCCCCGGCGCGAGGCCGGGGCGGAGAGGGCGCTGGCTGCGCGCCTCAGTGGACCAGCTTCGGCCCCTGCGCGACCTTCATTCCCGCTTCGGGCATGATGCCCAGCCGCTTGGCGACTTCGGTGTAGGCCTCGGTCAGGTTGCCCAGATCGCGGCGGAACACGTCCTTGTCGAGCTTGGCGCCGGTGCGCGCGTCCCACAGGCGGCATGAGTCGGGGCTGATCTCGTCGGCCACCAGCACGCGCTGGAAATCGCCGTCCCAGACCCGCCCGCACTCGATCTTGAAATCCACCAGCTTGATGCCGACGCCCAGGAACAGCCCCGACAGGAAGTCGTTCACCCGCAGCGCGATCGAGATCATGTCGTCCACGTCCTGCTGGCTGGCCCAGTTGAACGCCATGATGTGCTCCTCGGTGACCATCGGATCGCCGAGCTTGTCGTCCTTGTAGTAGAATTCGATGATCGGGCGCGGCAGCGCCTCGCCCTCCTCCAGCCCCAGCCGCTTGCTGAGCGAGCCTGCGGCGATGTTGCGCACCACGATCTCGATGGGAATCATCTCGACCGCGCGGATCAGCTGCTCGCGCATGTTGAGGCGGCGGATGAAATGCGTGCCGACGCCGATGCCGTTCAGCGCGGTCATGATATGCTCGGAGATGCGGTTGTTCAGCACCCCCTTGCCCTCGATCACGCTGTGCTTGGCGCCGTTGCCGGCGGTGGCGTCGTCCTTGAAATACTGGATCAGCGTGCCGGGCTCCGGCCCTTCATACAGAATTTTGGCCTTGCCTTCGTAGACGAGCCTGCGGCGGGCCATGGGCGCCTCCAAAAACGACTACGGGGCGCGCGCGCTGTTCAACGCGGCGCCCCCTCCTGCGATGCCTATAGGCGCTCGCGCGGGCGCCCGCAAGCGTCGCGCCCTATGGCGCGCGAAGGGCGTTTCTTGTATCCGATGGGGCATGGTCGCCGTCTCTGGTGACGCCTTTCTGAGGGAGCTGCGCAGCCATGACCACATTCAACGACCGTGAGGCGGCCTTCGAGAAGAAGTTCGCCCATGACGCCGAGATGCAATTCAAGGTGGAGGCGCGGCGCAACAAGGCGCTGGGCATTTGGGCTGCGGGCCTGCTGGGAAAAACCGGCGATGCGGCGGAGGCCTATGCGCTGGAAGTGATGATGGCCGACCTCAAGGAGGCCGGCGACGCCGACGTTCTGCGCAAGGTCCTCGCCGATCTCAAGGCGGCGTCGGTCGAGATGGATGAAAAGACCCTGCGCGACAGGATGAACGCCTTTCTGGCCCAGACCAAGGCGCAGGTGCTGGAGGAAAGCGGCGACTGAGCGGGGCTTGACGGCGCCGCCCGGCGCGCGATCTTGCGCGGGGCGATGACACGCCCGCTCACCCTCGTCTGGTTCAAGCGCGACCTGCGCGCCGCCGATCACGCGCCGCTTGCGGCGGCGGCGGCGCGTGGGGCGGTGCTGCCGGTCTATGTCGCCGAACCTGCGCTCTGGGCGCAGCCGACCATGAGCGCGCGGCAGTGGGGTTTCGTCGCCGACGCGCTGGCGGAGTTGCGCGCCGATCTCGCCCGGCTGGGCGCGCCGCTGGTGATGCGCTGCGGCGACGCGGTCGGGGAGCTGGCGGCGCTGGCCGCCGCGTATGGCGCGGATGCGCTCTACGCCCATCAGGAGACCGGCGACGGCTGGACCTTTGCGCGCGACCGCCGGGTGGCGGCCTGGGCGCGCGGCGCGGGCGTGGCGTTGCGTGAATTCCAGGCGGGCGGCGTGGTGCGGCGGCTGCCGGGGCGCGACGGCTGGGCGCAGCGGTGGGAGCGGACGATGGCGGCGCCGGTGATCGCGCCGCCCGCGCTGACCGCCGCCAGCCCGGCGCCCGACCCCGGCGCGATCCCCGACGCCGCCGCGCTGGGGCTGGCGCCCGACACCTGCGCTGATCGCCAGAGGGGCGGGCGCCGCGCCGCGCTGGCGACGCTCGACAGCTTTCTGAGCGCGCGCGGGCGCGACTATCGCCGGGCGATGGCCTCGCCCGTGACCGGCTTCGACGCCTGCTCGCGCCTGTCGCCGCATCTGGCGTGGGGGACGCTCTCGACG
>CAZRFB010000043.1:0-1869 GCA_964599185.1 uncultured Rhodobacterales bacterium
CGAGGAGGTTTCCGCCGCCGTCGCCAACGCCGCCGCCGCGCAGCCGAAATGGGCCGCCACCAACCCGCAGCGCCGCGCGCGCGTGCTGATGGAGTTCGTGCGCCTGCTGCACCGCGACATGGACAAGCTGGCCGAAAGCATCAGCCGCGAGCACGGCAAGACCTTTCCCGACGCCAAGGGCGACGTGATCCGCGGCCTTGAGGTCGCCGAGTTCTGCATCGCCGCGCCGCATCTGCTGAAGGGCGAGTTCACCGAAGGCGCCGGCCCCGGCATCGACATCTACTCGATCCGCCAGCCGCTGGGCGTGGCGGCGGGGATCACGCCGTTCA
Source organism: uncultured Rhodobacterales bacterium (assembly GCA_964599185.1). GTDB lineage: Bacteria > Pseudomonadota > Alphaproteobacteria > Rhodobacterales > Rhodobacteraceae > Rubrimonas. Next base: position 330 of record CAZRFB010000043.1, read on the forward strand.
ACTTCCCCGCCATGATCCCGATGTGGAAGTTCTGCCCCGCCATCGCCGCCGGCAACGCCTTCATCCTCAAGCCGTCGGAGCGCGACCCGTCCTGCCCGCTGCTGCTCGCGGAGCTGATGCTGGAGGCGGGCGCGCCTGCGGGCATCCTCAACGTCGTCAACGGCGACAAGGTGGCGGTGGACGCGATCCTCGATCACGAGGGGATCTCGGCGGTCGGCTTCGTCGGCTCGACCGCGATCGCGCATTACGTCTATTCCCGCGGCACGGCGGCGGGAAAGCGGGTGCAGTGCTTCGGCGGCGCCAAGAACCACATGATCATCATGCCCGACGCCGACATGGATCAGGCGGTCGATGCGCTGATCGGCGCCGGTTACGGCGCGGCGGGCGAACGCTGCATGGCGATCTCGGTCGCGGTGCCGGTGGGCGAGGCGACCGCCGACCGGCTGATCGAAAAGCTGGCGCCGCGCGTCGAGGCGCTCAAGATCGGCCCGTGGACCGCCGGAGACGACGTGGACTTCGGCCCGCTGGTGACCGCCGAGGCGCTGACCCGCGTCAAGGGACTGGTGGATCGCGGCGTCGAGGAAGGCGCCAGGCTGGTGGTGGACGGTCGCAATTTCCGCCTGCAAGGCTACGAGAACGGCAACTTCATGGGCGGCTGCCTGTTCGACCGCGTGACCCGCGACATGGACATCTACAAGACCGAGATTTTCGGCCCGGTCCTGTCGGTGGTGCGCGCCAAGACCTATGAGGAGGGTCTGGGCCTGGCGATGGACCACGAATACGGCAACGGCGTCGCGATCTTCACCCGCGACGGCGACGCGGCGCGCGACTTCGCCAGCCGCGTCAACGTCGGCATGATCGGGATCAACGTGCCGATTCCGGTGCCGCTGGCGTATCACACTTTCGGCGGCTGGAAGAAGTCGATGTTCGGCGATCTCAACCAGCACGGGCCGGATGCGTTCCGCTTCTACACCCGCACCAAGACCGTCACCGCGCGCTGGCCCTCGGGGGTGAAGGACGGCGCCGACTTCTCGATCCCGACCATGGGCTGAGCGCGGCGTGACCACCCTCGGCGTCTATGCCGCCGCCGCGCTGGCCGAGATCGGCGGCTGCTTCGCCTTCTGGGCGGTGCTGCGGCTGGACCGGTCGGCGTGGTGGCTGGCGCCGGGGGTGGCGTCGCTGATCCTGTTCGCGGGGCTGCTGACGCTGGCCGACAGCGCCGCCGCCGGGCGCGCCTATGCGGCCTATGGCGGGATCTACATCCTGGCGTCGCTGATGTGGCTCTGGTCGGTCGAGGGCCTGCGCCCCGACCGCTGGGACATCGGCGGCGCCGCGCTGTGCCTGATCGGCGCCGGGGTGATCCTGCTGGGGCCGCGCGGCGCGTAAGCCCTCCCCGAAAAAGTCGCCGCCCCGATTTTTCTTGTTCAAATTTTACGGTTAATTCGTTTTTCTACGGCAGGTTGCGGGGAATGAGCCCGGCGGTTTCGCGTTTTTCCAAGCAGAAACCCCGATCAACCCCACTGCGGAGAGCCTGCACGAC
>CAZRFB010000044.1:0-4551 GCA_964599185.1 uncultured Rhodobacterales bacterium
CTCGGCCAGCTTGCCGACGATCTCGGCGCGCTGCTCGGCGCGGGATTCCTCCAGCACGGCGCGGCGCGAGACGACGATGTTGCCGCGGCGGCGGTCCATCTTGAGGATCTGGAACGGCTGCGGGATGCCCATCAGCGGGCCGACGTCGCGCACCGGGCGCACATCGACCTGAGAGCCGGGCAGGAACGCCACGGCGCCGCCCAGATCGACGGTGAAGCCGCCCTTGACGCGGCCGAAGATCTGGCCCTCGACGCGCTCCTGCTTGTCGTTGGCCTGCTCCAGACGGTCCCAGGCCTCCTCGCGGCGCGCCTTCTCGCGGCTCAGCACCGCTTCGCCCTTGGCGTTCTCGACCCGGTCGAGATAGACCTCGACCTCGTCGCCCACCTTGATGTCGGCGGGCTGGCCGGGACGCGCGAATTCCTTGACCTCGATGCGGCCTTCCATCTTGTAGCCGATGTCGATGATCGCCTGACCGTTCTCGATGGCGAGCACGCGGCCCTTGACGACGGCGCCCTCTTCGAGCGTGTCCAGCGTGAAGCTCTCGTTCAGCAGAGCCTCGAATTCGTCCATTGTGGCCTTGGCCATGCAGTTCTCCTAAAGGTTTTGACGGGCCAGCCGGTTGGCTCCGGCGGTCTTGTCGGGTTTCGGGTCCATGAACGCCGAATGCGCCAGCAGCGGGGTTCAGCCCCGCGCGCGGCGCAACGCCTCGTCGATCATGCTCGCAGCCTTCGCGATGGCGGCGTCTATAGTCAGATCGGTGGTGTCGAGCAAGTGCGCATCCGCCGCGCGCGCCATCGGCGCCGCGTCGCGGCCCGCGTCGCGGGCGTCGCGGCGCAGGATGTCGGCAAGCGTCTGGCCGGGATCGGCGCCCAGTTCCGCCGCCCGGCGCGCGGCGCGAGCCTCGGCGCTCGCGTCCACGAACAGCTTCACGTCGGCGTCGGGGCGAACGACCGTGCCGATGTCGCGCCCGTCCAGCACCGCGCCGCCTTCGCGCCGCGAAAACGCGCGCTGGAAATCGAGCAGGGCGGCGCGCACCGCCGGGTTCGCCGCCACCACCGACGCCGCCTCGCCCGCCTGCGCGGTGCGCAGATCGCCGCGCGCCAGGTCGCCGGGCGTCAGCGCCCGCGCCGCCGCCGCCGCCGCCTGCGCATCGGCGGGGTCGGCGTCCGCCGCCAGCAGCTTCGCGCCCACCGCGCGATAGAGCGCGCCGGTGTCGAGATGCGCGAGACCGTAGCGCTCGGCCAGCGCGCGCGAGATGGTGCCCTTGCCCGCCGCCGCCGGGCCATCGATCGCCACGCAGAACCGCATCAGACGCAGCCGATCATGTCGGCGTCGCCCGGCGCCTGCGGCAGGCCGTCGGCGATGGCGTAATAGGCGCCCTTGTCGGCGCAAAAGATATGGCCCGCCATGCGCAAGCCCGGCGCGTCGTCCAGCGCTCCGGCGAAGATCGACAGCGTCGGCGCCGACGCGCGGTCCCAGAACAGGTTCGAGCCGCACCGGCCGCAAAAGCCGCGCCGCACGCCGGGCGAGGACTCAAACCAGCGCAGCGCGCCCGCATCCCCGATGCGCACCGCGTCGCGCGGCGCGGCGGTCGCGGCGACGTGGTGGCCGGAGGTCTTGCGGCACTGGCGGCAATGGCAGCCGATCACGGCGCGCAGCGGGCCGCTGACCACATAGCGCACCGCGCCGCACAGGCAGGCGCCGCGCGCGCTCACGCCTGCGCCTCCAGCGACGCTCCCAGCGCGCGCATCAGCGCCATGAAGCCGGGAAAGCTGGTGGCGATGGGGCCTGCGTCGTCCACCGTCACCGCCCTTTGCGACGCCAGCCCCAGGCACAGGAAACTCATGGCGATGCGATGGTCGAGCCTTGTGGCCACCGTCGCGCCGCCCGCAACGCCGCCCGCGCCCAGGCCATGCACGATCAGCGTGTCGGCATCCTCCTCGACGCGCACGCCGCAGGCCTCCAGCCCCCGCGCCATGGCGTCGATGCGGTCGCTTTCCTTGACGCGCAGCTCGGCGACGCCGCGCATCACCGTCACGCCCTCGGCGAAGGCCGCCAGCACGGCGAGAATGGGGTATTCGTCGATCATCGACGGCGCGCGCTCCGGCGGCACCTCGATCCCCTTCAGCGCCGAGAACCGCGCGCGCAGATCGGCGACCGGCTCACCGCCCTCCTCGCGCGGGTTCTCCAACGCAAGGTCGGCGCCCATCTCGCGCAGGCAGGCGTAGAGACCGGCGCGGGTGGGGTTCATGCCGACGCCCGCCGCCACCACCTCCGACCCCTCCACCAGCAGCGCGGCGGCGATGGGAAAGGCGGCGGACGACGGGTCGCGCGGCACGGCGATGCGCTGGGGGACAAGCTCCGGCTGGCCGGTCAGGCGGATCACGCGGCCTTTTCGCGTCTGCTCGACGGCGATAGTCGCGCCAAAACCGCGCAGCATCCGCTCGGAATGGTCGCGGGTCGGCTCCGGCTCACGGATCACCGTCTCGCCCGGCGCCGCGAGGCCCGCCAGCAGCATCGCCGACTTCACCTGCGCCGAGGCGACGGTCATGGTGTAGTCCACCGGCCCGGCGTGGCGGGCGCCGATCAGCGTCATCGGCAGCCGCCCGCCGTCGCGGCCATGGGCGCGGGCGCCGAACAGCGCCAGCGGCTCCGTCACGCGGCCCATCGGGCGCGAGCGCAAGGAGGCGTCGCCGGTGAAGGTGGCCGTGATCGGCGTGGTGGCCATGGCGCCCATGATCAGCCGCGCGCCGGTGCCGGAGTTGCCGCAGTCGATCACGTCCGCAGGCTCGCTGAATCCGCCGACGCCGACGCCGCACACCCGCCAGGCGCCCTCGCCGGTCCGCTCGACCTCAGCGCCGAAGGCGGCCATGGCGCGTCCGGTGTCGAGCACGTCCTGCCCCTCCAGCAGCCCGGTGATGCGGGTCTCGCCCACCGCCATGGCGCCCAGGATCAGCGCGCGGTGCGAGATCGATTTGTCGCCGGGGATGGCGACCGCGCCGCGCAACGGCCCCGAAGCGCGGGCGGTGAGCGGCGAGGCTTGGGCGTGGGACATGGCGGCTCCGGAGTGGCGCAGGATCGGGGTGGCGCGGGGTTGGGGGCGTTCTACGGCGCCGGAGCGGGGCTGTCGATTGTCGCGCGGGCGCCGGATTGCGCGGCGCCGGGGCGCGAGGGGTTGGGGTGCGAGGGGTTGGGCGGCGACGGGTTTGGCGGCGCGGCGCGGCGGCGGCGCCTAGAGGCGGGCGTAGCGCAGATAGCGCGGCGCGCGGCCCTCGCGCAGCGCCTTGGCCTCATAGCGCGTGCCGGGCCAGCCCTCCCAGGCCTGCGCGCTGTCGGAGACGGCGGCGAAGTCGGCGCGCGCGGCCAGCGCGGCGCGGGTGTGCGCCACATAGTCGGGCACGTCGGTCGCGACGCGCAGTTCGGCGCCCGCGCGCAGCACGCGCGCCAGCATGGCGAGGTTGTCCGGGTTGACGAAGCGACGCTCGACATGGCGGCGCTTGGGCCATGGGTCGGGGTAGAGCAGATAGACCCGCCCCACCGACGCGGGCGGCAGCACGTCGAGCAGAAAGCGCGCGTCGTCGGCGTGGACGCGCACGTTGTCCAGCCCGGCGCCCTCCAGCGCGCTCAGAAACATCGCCACGCCGTTCACGAACGGCTCGCAGCCGATCATGCCCACGGCCCGATGCGCGGCGGCGGTCGCCAGCAAGTGCTCTCCGCCGCCGAAACCGATCTCGAGCCACAGGTCGGTCTTGCCGGGAAACAGCGCGGCGGGGTCGAGCGCCGCGCGCGCGGGGTTCTCGGCCCAGCCCACGCCCGGCGGGGCTAGCTGCGCAAGCCGCGTCTCCAGCAGGGTGCGCTGGCCTGTGCGCAGCGTCTTGCCGTGGCGGCGGCCGTGGAAATTGCGCCACGGCGCCCCGTCCGGGCGCCGCGGCGCGGTCATGGCGTGGTCCCGCTCAGAGCGCGGCCCGAAGCTTTTCGACAAGGTCGGTCTTTTCCCATGAAAAGCCGCCCTCCGCGTCCGGCTCACGGCCGAAATGACCATAGGCCGCCGTGCGCTGATAGATCGGGCGGTTGAGGCCGAGATGCGTGCGGATGCCGCGCGGCGTGAGCGAGAGCGTATCGCGGATCGCCTGCTCGATGGCCTCGTCAGCCACCTCGCCGGCGCCGTGCGTGTCCACGTAGATCGACAGCGGCTCGGCGACGCCGATCGCGTAGGCGAGCTGGATGGTGCAGCGGCGCGCCAGCCCTGCGGCGACGACGTTCTTGGCCAGATAGCGCGCGGCGTAGGCGGCCGAGCGGTCCACCTTGGTCGGATCTTTGCCGGAGAACGCGCCGCCGCCGTGGGGCGCCGCGCCGCCATAGGTGTCCACGATGATCTTGCGCCCGGTCAGCCCGGCGTCGCCGTCGGGACCGCCGATCACGAAGCGCCCGGTGGGGTTGACGTGCCAGACGGTGCGCGCGTCCACCCAGCCCTCGGGCAGCGCCTTGACGATATGCGGCTCCACCACCGCCTTCACGTCGTCGGAGGTCATCTCGGGGTCGAGGTGCTGG